>JALSTM010000276.1 GCA_026983715.1 Desulfobacterales bacterium | reverse complement strand
ATTCTGGCACCTGAAAACCACTATCCTGGGATTGAATTCTCCCATATTATCTTCTCCTTCTTAAACAAGGCAGGATCCACAGCTCTCCAATAGAGCCTCTTCTTCGTATCTGACGAGAGATATCGCTTTACCTGGGCACTCAGCCACGCAAGCACCACAACCTTTACACAGAGTTTCATCAATAAACGATACCCCACCCACGATTTTCGGAACGTCAAAGGGACAAACCCTCACGCAGGTACAGCAGACAGCACATTTTCCTCGATCCACCGTTGCCACAATTCCTCCAACTTCCACATAACCTTTGCGGAGAATTGAAATGGCACTTGCAGCTGCCGCCCTCGCCTGTGCTATGGATTCATCTAGAAACTTGGGGGCATGAGCACTACCGCTCATCGTAATGGTTTCGTTATAAAATTGTACGGGTTTCATTTTTTCGTGAGATTCAGCGAAAAACCCGTTTTCGTCCAAATCAACGGAAAATACGCGGCTGATTTCATCATTATCAGGAATTATAGCGGTTGAAAGAACAAGCATGTCTGCGGCAAAAATTAGGTCTTTCCCTACTACTAAGTCCCTTACCTTAACTTCCAGGTCATCTTCGTTCGAGCTTACAATAGGCGGTTTAGACAAATCGTACCTTACAAAGAAAACACCAGCGGCTAGGGCTTCCCGGTAGAGTTTCTCCTTGACTCCATATGTCCTGATATCCCTGTGTAATATTACGACGTTCATTTTCGGCCTGATTTTCTTTAATTCAAGAGCAACTAGTATTGCCCTTGTGCAACAGACACGGCTGCAATACGGCCTTTCCTCATCTCTTGAACCGACGCATTGGATAAAAACTACTGTTTCTGCCTTCGCCAGTTCATCCCTTTGCCCGTCCAGGCGGGACTGTAGTTGAGACAGGGTTAAAACTTTTGAGTTTTCCCCGAAACAGTAATACCCTGAAGGTCTGAACTCTTTTGCACCAACTGCCAGGTGAGTTACTCCATGCTTGATTTCTTTCGTTTCGCCGGTTTTTCGATTAATAACAAGAGATGTAAAACTTCCGCTGCAACCTTCGTTTTTAATTACCTCGCTTTCGAGGTATACTTCTATCCTGGGATGATTCTGAACCCGGGCAATAAGATCATCGACATAAGGCTTTATCGCTTCCCCTTTCCAGGTTCGAAATAGCTCGCCGGCTTTCCCTCCAAGCTTATCGCTCTTTTCCACCAGGTAGACCTGGTAACCCTGTTCAGCAACGCTTAGTGCGTACTCCATGCCGTTAACACCACCTCCCACCACCAGTGAAGACGGCTCCACGCGGATTTTCCTTGTAGCAAGAGGAAGAGGCTTAGCCAAGTTCTGTATTGAATCACTAAGTGAACCGGCAAGGGAAAACACGTTAACAGAGCGGGAATCCCCTTCTTTCGGAGAAAGATGGTCACTTAAATCAACTACTTCAATCCTCGAAGGTTTTAATCCTTCCCTTTGCAAGAATCCCTCGAACATAGCTTTCCTTACCGTGAGAGCACAAGAAGTTAGCACTACCCTATTTATCCCTTTCTCTTTTATCACACCGGAAATGTATTCCTTTCCCCTTTCAGAACATAAGTTCGATACCGTTTCCACGGCAACAACGCCAGGGGCTGCCTTTATTTTTCCGGTCAGTCCCTGCAATTGATCTTCAGGCAACTCGTACAACGGGCAGTCACAGATAAATACCCCGATTTTACCCTCTTCTTCAGATTCGTTCGTTTTCGATTCCCCGTGTTCTTTACTTGGTAGCCCCCCAGCCGCAACTTCTGCAGCAACCGAACCGGCTTCAACCATAGAATCGTATATGTCTTTGGGGCCACTTACGGAACCACAGACGTAAATCCCGGGCACCGAAGTTTTAACGGGGTCAAAATGTTCCGTCTTGACAAAAGTTGATGAATCCAGTTCAACTCCCAGTTGTTCAAGAAAACTCCTCGTGGCTTCGGACAACCTGAGTCCCGTGGACAGGACAACCATGTCGTACTCGGATTTTTCTACCTGGTCACCTTCGTGGTTATGGTAAACGATTTTCAGCCTATCCGTGCCGGGGCTTGGCAAGACATTGTGGATCCTCGTGTACTTAAAGTTCACGTTTCTCGCCAGAGCATTGTTAGCATATTCCTCGAAGTTTTTTCCGAATGCACGAACGTCCATGAAATAAATGTCAGTTTCGACGTCATCTCCCAAGAGCTCCTTGGCATTGATGGCTTCTTTCATTGCAAACATGCAACATACGGATGAACAATGGCCTGTGTCAGCCCTGCCGGTATCTCTCGATCCTACACATTGTATCCATGCAATTCTCTTTGGCGGATTCCCGTTGCCCGGACACACGATCTTGCCTCCCGTGGGGCCGCTTATGCTCATTAACCTTTCTAGCTCTACCGAAGTTATTACATTGGGCAACTGGTATCCGTACCTGTTAAGGACTGATGCCTCTGGCAAATCAAAACCCGATGCCAAAACAATGTTTCCTACTTCAAGCTCTTCCCTGGCTTGAGTGGCATCAAGGGTCACCGCATCTACCGGGCAGGCTTTGACGCATTCATCACACTTATCACCTTTCAGTGATAAGCAGTTTTCTCCGTTTATCACGTACACGAAGGGCACTGCCTGGGGGTAAGGTATGTAGGCGGCTTTTCTTTCTCCCCAGAAAAATCCACCAGGAACATTAACGCTCTGAGGACATACTTCCGCACACTTACCGCAGGAAATGCATTTTACGGGGTCGATGTAGCGTGGTTTCCGGAGAATCTCGGCGATAAACCCGTCTTCTTTCTTTTCGACCCTTACAACTTCTGCCAAGGTCAAAACATCCACGTTGGGGTGGTTTTGAGCCTCCAGCATTTTCCCGTAAATTCGGCAGCAGGCACACTCGGGATAGGTTCTGAACAGCAGGGGAAGTGCTCCTCCAAGGGCTGGAGATTTCTCCACGAGCACCACCTTCACATCCATCTTGGCAAGGTTCAGCGCAGCTTCTAGCCCGGATATACCACCACCAATAATTAACACAGGTTTTCCATTTGATGTCTTATTTATCGTATTCATAATCCTTCCCATTTTGGTGAGGAAAAGGTTAGTGAGGAAAATTTTAACAACCTGAGGACTTCTCCATTCATAAGAAGCATTGGGCATAGATTGGCGTTTCGGGTCCAGAAAGATATATTATTAGCTAACAGATGAAAATACGATCTGTCAAGGATGAATTGGATCTGTCTTCGGAAGACAGGATAGAAACGAGAAGATTAGAATCAATGGATGACAGATGTTTTCGTAATATTTTAGAGGTGTTTAACCTTTCCTGGAAAGGATACAGAAAGGTTAGAAAAGGAGTCAAAAAACGGCTCACCAGGCATATGCAGAGGCTTGGAATTAAGGACTTTGAATCCTATATTAAATTGATAAAAGAATCCCCCAAAATAAGAAAAGAATGCGAAATATTGCTTACAGTCTCCATCAGCCGTTTTTTTAGAGATAAAAAACTCTGGGAAGTCCTGGAAACAAAAGTGCTACCTGATATAATCAAAAAGAATCAAGACATCTTAAGGGTATGGTCAGCCGGTTGTGCCAGGGGCGAAGAAGTGTATACTTTCAAGATTACCTGGGATAGAACACTGAAAAACAGGGCTGCCAGGGCTCAGCTAGAACTCCTGGCAACCGACATTAATCCTTGGTACCTTGAGATGGCAAAAGAAGGAAAATACGGGCCGAGCAGTTTAAAGGAAGTTCCGCAGGAAATTCTTGACACGTATTTTGAACCGTCAGAACCTGCTGGATTTTTCAGAGTCAAGGATTACCTGAAATCCGAAATCGAATGGATGGAACACAATATCTTAAACGATCCCCCTTACAGACCTTTTCACTTGGTATTTTTAAGAAACAACCTTTTGACATATTATAAATACCCATTAGCAGAGGAAACATTTATGAAAATTCTTCGAGCCCTGGCACCTGGAGGATACCTGGTTAAGGGTGCTCACGAAAAAGTGCCACCATCAGCCAGATGCCTTGTACAAACAACCTATCACCCACACGTGTATCAAAAGCTTGAAGACGCGTAGCAATGGCATGACAAACAAAATATTGATCACCGGATTACCCGGATCCGGAAAATCGACTCTCATAAAAAGAGTGGTAGGGAGGCTTAACAAACCGCTAACTGGTTTCCTAACCGAGGAGATAAGGGAAAAAGGCAGACGTGTTGGGTTTTCCATAGTTACCCTGGGTGGGAAAAGAGGCATGCTTGCTCACGTAAAGTCAAAGGGAACGCCGAGAGTCGGGAAATACCGTGTTTGCCTTTCAGACCTGGAGAAGATTGCGGTTCCTTCCATAATACCCGCGAATCCTGAAGTAGTCGTTATCGTAGATGAAATCGGTAAGATGGAATGTTTTTCACCACTTTTTAGAAAAAAAATTGTGGAAGTTCTTGATAGCCACCCAAGAGTACTTGCCACAATTGCATTGCATGGTAATACTTTTATAGAACAGTTGAAAAAAAGACCGGATGTAGAAATCATCAGAATCACGCACGAGAACAGAGATGATCTCGTTGATATTATCTGTAGTAAGTTCAATTGATTGTTGCCACTACCCGAGGACCATGTGAACAAGACACTATTATGATAACCTATACCCACGGTTGAAGCCGTGGGCTATCCGCAGGTGGACGACTGGCTTAGGCGGGAAGCTAGCCCACGGTTTTAACCGTGGGTAAACGAAGCACCAGCTACGTCAATAACCGATTCATCGGTTTCTCTCTAAGTGAGTTTACATAAAGAGAAAATCTTAAACGAAAAAAGAGCTCTATGATCTTTAAAAGGTTTATCAACAGATCTAGAACGGGAACCTGTAAATTATGCGGAGCCCGTTCCAACGTCGTATCAGACATTATCGGTTACTGCGTTGATTGCATAAGAAACGATTTTGACAAGGTATGGCCGGAGATCGAAGAAGTACACAAGAAAAGCAGAAGAGAATTTGGACTCCCAGAAGTCCCACCGAGGAATCCTGGCGGGATTTTTTGCGATCAATGCCATAACAGGTGTCAAATAGGAGAGGGTGAAGTAGGGTATTGTGGTATTAGGCGGGTTGAAGACGGAAAACTTGTGGGAGGCAGACCCCACGAAGGAAATCTTTACTACTATCACGACCCGCTACCAACAAACTGTGTAGCTGATTTCGTATGTCCCGCCGGCACCGGGAGTGGATATCCCAGGTTTGCAAGGAAAGCCGGTCCTGAACGGGGGTACAAAAACCTTGCCGTATTTTATCATGCTTGTAGCTTTAACTGCCTTTACTGCCAGAATTATCATTTTAAGGAATATACTTTTTCTTCAAGAAAAATAACATCCAGAGAGCTTGCAGAAGCAGCAGATATATGGACTTCCTGCGTCTGCTACTTTGGGGGAGATCCTTCTCCCCAGATCCTTCATGCTATCAAGGCGGCTAAATTAGCTTTGAAAAAGACTCAAGACATGCCGTTTCGCATTTGCTGGGAAACCAATGGAGCTATGTCTCCGAAATACCGAGATATAATTGCTGAGATATCTCTGAAGTCAGGAGGATGTATCAAGTTCGATTTAAAGGCTTGGAACGAGAACCTTCATAAAGCACTCTGCGGCGTTAGCAATGGGCAAACCCTGGGAAACTTCAAAGAACTGGGAAAACTCGTACCGCTACGAAAAGAACCTCCGTTTCTGATAGCAAGCACCCTACTGGTTCCGGGGTATGTGGACTACGAGGAAATATCCGCCATCGCCAAGTTCATTGCAGACATTAACCCTGATATCCCTTACAGTCTCCTTGGATTTTACCCTGACTTCAAATTGAAAGACTTACCCACTACGTCCAGGGAACACGCAGTGAAAAGTAAACAAATAGCCGAAAGTAAAGGGCTGAAAAACGTCAACATAGGTAACGTGCATCTTCTGGGAGACAATTATTAAACCTGTTGCCTGAAA
>JALSTM010000275.1 GCA_026983715.1 Desulfobacterales bacterium | reverse complement strand
TGTTTATGGCGTTACCCATACTGCACTATAAAACCAAAATAGCCCTGAAACGTGCATACAAACCGGATCAAAAAAATGTGATCTATTTTTATGGCCCTTTGTTTATCGACAGTGTCGTTCCGCTTCGGTATGCAAAAAAACTGGGATACAAAATTGTCTTTGATGTGATCGAAGATTTTGGTCTGGCCAGGGATGTCTCTCACTCCTTCTACCAGTATGCCAGGAGTTATTTTGTCGACAAGATCTCAATAAGGATGAAAAACCTGGCCTCTGGTATTATTGTGATCAGTTCTTATCTTGAACAACAATGCAAACAACTGACTGGTGGAAATATACCTCTCCACTATATGTCGGTGTCTGTGGATATGAAACAGTTCCATGAGAAAGGAACCACCAGCGGATCCCTGCAAACGTTTTTCTATGCTGGTAGCTTTGGCAAAAAAGATGGTGTGTTAATTTTGCTTGATGCCTTTGATCAACTGGCAGAAAAATTTAAGGCTATTCGTCTTGTACTCACAGGCAAAGGAGACAGTCAGTCCATGCAGGAATTTTTTGATCGTGTTGAAAAGTCTCCGTTCAAGGACAGGATCGATTACAAGGGCTATTTGAATGATGAGGACTATCATACCTTGTTGAATAGTGCAGACATCCCCTGCATGACTCGAGATGATCTGGCTTTTGCCAATGCGGGCTTCCCTTTCAAATTGGGGGAGTTTCTCGCTACGGGTAAGCCTGTAATTGCTTCCAGAGTTTCTGATGTGGAACGATTTCTGGTTGACAGGGAATCGGCTATGTTGGTTCAAGCGGGCTCCAGTGAAGCGATCTATACAGCTGCCGAGTTTCTTCTTGAAAATCCGGAAGCTGCCAGAGCGATAGGAGAGCGAGGTCGGGAGGTTGCCAATGCGAGTTTCAACAACGAACAGCAGGGCAAGGATTTGCTCACTTTTATCAAGAGTCTATGATTTCCTGCGACGGAAAGTAATTAGAACTGAGAGGCCGCTATTCTGAAAAAAATTCTTTCTGATCTCTATAAAAAACTGACCGGAAAACGTCAGACAATTCGCTCCGTACTTGCTTTATTCAGTAGTAACATGTTTACCATGGTGCTCACTGCCATCGGTGGGATTCTGGTGGCTCGCTTTCTTGGTCCAGAGATAACCGGGGCATTTCGTGCTTACACCATTCCGCTTACCTATCTCATTTTTCTCCATCTTGGAACATGGGATGGTTTGTGGCGGCAGATCCCGTATTTTGCAGGGAAGGGTGATCAGCAAAAAGTAGAGCGGATCGCCGCTTCTGCCGGATCGTTTAATCTAGTACTTTCCGGTATCGTTTCTACAGGGTTTCTTGTCTGTGCAATTTACAATCTGATTCGGCATGACTATTCTGGTTTTGCGGGCTGGTTTTCTCAGGCGATCAACGCCTGGTCACTTTTTTATGGTGGCTACTTAACCTCCACTTACCGAACACTCAATAATTTTGTGGCCCTTTCAAAAATTCAGGCTGCCCAAGCGGTGATCACTTTTGTTATGGTTTTTTCTCTACCATTTTTAGAATTTTATGGTCTCTGTGCCCGGGTTGCTTTGCCCGCTATTGTCGTGGTCTGGCTCTATCATAAATTCCGACCGCTTAGAATCAACTATCATTTTAATGTAAAAGAGTTATTGGAACTGATCAGGATAGGCCTGCCTTTATCGTTTTGGGGAAGTCTCTATACTTCTTTCTGGGTTGCGACAGAGAGCACATTAATGTTCTCTCTGGCGGGTGTTATTCCACTTGGTTTTCTTTCAGTTGCTGTGCTTATACGTGAGGCTATAAATACACTTCCCAGAGTTATACGCCAAGTTTTTGCACCAAGGGTAATTTCTTCCTATGCTCAGGATGGCAGCATACGAGGCGCAAACCATAGGGTGATGTGGGTAACCGTTGGTTTGGTGATCTGTATGGTCATACTGGCCTTTGCAGGCACCTATGTACTGGATGTTTTTGTTCCTTATTTCATCCCTAAATATATCGATGGAATACCGATAATGAAGGTTTGTCTATGGTTTTCTGTTGTTGAAGCCGCATTGCTACCAATCAATATTATTTTTGCAACGGGAAAGGCCTGGCTCTATGGTCGCAGTGTACTTATCGGAATTATTGTCTTCCCTATGGCGACGCTGATTTTAATTCCTATGGTGGGTAACGAACTTGCAGTTGTTATTGGTTCCTTGCTTGGTCGTGCTGCAAGAACCATAGCTGCTTATATCGATCTGGTACTTCTCACTAGAGGAGAATCCCGGGAGTCTGGCCATGAATCGTGAATTTTTATGGTAATTCACAGGCAGACAAAAATAGCACCTGCTATTCGCTTATAATAAAAGCGATATTGATAACTGAACGTATATTACACGGAACAGGATTTACCCTCGATAACAATTGGCAATAGCTTTTCCAAGCTTTTTTAATTTTATAACAGCAATTCCGGTTCGAATATAGGGGAATAATACAAGAATTGAGAACGCAAAACGCAACTTTAGAAGACAAGAAACCTACCTTGAGCTTCAGGGAAGGTGGGAAAACCTCGGTTTCCCTCGCCTTTTTTGTTGGCACTGTCATTCTTGGCGCAGGAATTGTATTGGGCAGATCAAGAATCTATATTCTTTTTATTCCTGCCGTGGCTTTCATTATGACGTTGTTGTGGAGAAGGCTGGATCGCCCCTGGATTAACCTGGCTTCCATAGCTGCTGCCACACCTATAGCTGTTGCACGCTATAAACTGAATGGCAATCTCATTTTTGCCCTGTTTTATACAGTCCTGAATCCACGCTGCTTTTTCAGGCTTCCTGGTTGGATCTATCTGCCCAGTATTCTGGTTCTTTTTGGATTGATCACCAGTTCGATCAATTGGACATCAGAAGGGGTGACGAGTGGTTTCATGCGCCAGATTATGTTTGCTTTTAATCTATTTTTTGGTCCATTTCTACTCTTGCCTGCTGTCTATCAAAGAATGAAAAGCGGCAATAACCATGAGGCTAATCTGAAAACACTTTTGTTTTGCCTGATACTGCCTTCAACAATCTTGTTGCTATCGGCAAAACTGTTTGGGAATATTGCAAATTTGTGGGAAGCATCTCGGCATACTAAAAGCCTTGTAGAAGGTTTTTATATGTACCGGCTTGGAAATGCCTATATCAATTTCTTGAGAACTGAGATTGGTTTCATATTGGCAGCTTTGATCTGTGCCTCAGTGGCAATTGTATCCTGCCCGATAAAAACGGGTATAAAGACAGTTGCATCCGGGTGTCTACTTGTAAATATCTTTTTGCTTCTCTCCACAGCCAGTTTCGGTAGTATTGCGGCTTGTTTCATGGGACTGGCAGCTATCTTTCTTGTACAGATGCAAAAGATCAACCTAGGTAAGGTTATTCTATCGGTTTTTGTCCTCTGCTTTACACTTGTCATAACTTATGCGCTGGCTCCAGACAGTACAAAAGATTACCTGGAAAAACGGTTTGAACATCGTGTTGTCAATAAAGATACGGATCGGCTTACATTGTGGGCTTATGGTGTGGATGCCATCCTCAAACATCCTGAAGGTGTCGGTTTGACTCTGAAAGGCAGCACAGGGGCTTTCATACACAATGACTATATTGTTTATATGGTCAGTTATGGCGTCATAGGTGGGCTGTGTTATTTTTTGCTTGTTATTTCTGTAATAGTCTCATTTCTCAGGCTGCGAAAAAAGATAAGCAGGGACCCCGCTGCACTGGCAGTTTATCTTGCTGGACTAGGCGTCATTGTTGCACTGGCATTTAATTCGATTACCGATCATTCTAATGAGAATCGGTGGTATTTCAATGTCATCTGGTCGATTATTTGGTACTGCTATTTTTGCAGTCTGTCTGTACAAAATCGTTCTTTCGCTAAAATCGATCCAACAGGAGAGAGTATTGAAAATACTGGTCGTGACCAATCTTTACCCGACACAGGAGAGACCGTACATAAGCCCGTTCGTCAAAGAACAGGCCGAGTCTTTACGGGAACTTTACCCCGACATCTCCGTCGAGACTCGATTGACTGAATATTAACCATAAAAAATTCAAACAAATAGTTTTAAGTATCATAAAAGTTAACGTCTTAATAGGCTATATAAAGTATCAATAAGGGCGGAGAATATGAGTAAGAATACCAAAAAGAAAGTCTTAATGATTTGTACCGCAGGTAGAGGAGGGATGCTCTCAGTTGTTGAAGGCTATAAAGCAGATGGTTTATTTGACCGTTGGAATATAGAGTTTTTGAGTTCGCATGTCGAAGGTGGTCTAACTTTGCGTTTGGTTATTGCTATGAAGGCATTTTTGCGCTTGATAGGGCTTCTAATCACAAAGCAAGTAAAATTGGTGCATTGTCATTCAGCTATGAGGAGTAGTTTCTGGAGAAAATCGTTATTAGCGCTTACTTCAAGATTTTTTGGTGTGCCTGTTATTTTCCATCTTCATGGATCGGAAATGAAACCATTTGTTGAGGCACAACCCTATTTTTTAAAAAGATTGATAGCTTGGTCTTTAAAAAAACAATCTGTTGTTATTGTTTTGTCAAAAAGTTGGTTGTCCTATGTTAAGTCTATTTCGCCGATGGCTAATGTTAAGATAATACCAAATTATGTTGAACTGCCAGATCTCAATAATCGAAAAAAACATACTCCAGATGAAGATATTGTTGTTCTTTTTCTAGGCCTACTTGGTAAAAGGAAAGGTATTTATGATCTGTTGCCTGCTTTTAAAGATGCGCTACAACATGTTCCTTCATTGCGTCTTATAATTGGAGGAAATGGTGAGGTTAAGCAGGTGCAAAATTTGATTACTCAACTAAATATTGATAAAAATGCTGAGTTGGTTGGATGGGTAAGTGGTGATTTAAAGGCAGATTTACTTAGTCGTGCACAGATTTTTGTTTTGCCCTCATATAACGAGGGGCTCCCTGTAAGTCTACTTGAGGCGATGAGTTGGCAGGTGCCTGTGATTACAACACGCGTTGGAGGGATTCCTGAACAGGTTCGTGATGGTCTTGACGGGGTATTAATAGATCCTGGCGATTGTGTAGCTTTGTCATCAGCGATTGTTGAGTTAGCAAGTAGTGATAAGTTAAGACAGAAGATGGGAAAGTCTGCACGTGAGCATGTAGAAAGTAAATACTCGAAAGATATTATCTTACCAAAACTTGATGGGCTTTATCGCTCCTTGATTTTTCCAGAGTAGAAATCTATATAAATGGTAACCTACTCAACATTTAACGAGAGAATGTCCAGCAATTATATTGGGAGTGTGATCTCATGTTGCTCACATCCTTGTCAGAAGGATCTCCAACTGTCATAAAAGAAGCGATTGCATCTAAATTACCCTTTGTGTCAGTTGATGTAGGAGATGTTAAGAGCTGGGTGGATAAAATAGATTTTGGAATTGTAGTAACTAATAGAAAACCAGCAACCCTGGCCGATGCCGCTAAGGATCTTATTATCAGGATCAATGACAGAGAAACGTTGGACAATAACAAATGTATTTCGAAAATAGATCTCGAAAACGTATCAAGACGGATAAAAGAGATTTATGATCTCACGCTCAGTTAATGACTGATTTGACTGCAAAGAATAAAATAATTGTGAAGGATGGTTATTAACTACCTATTAAGTTTGCTTACCTGTGCAGTTCCTTCTAACATCCAACTTATTTTCTCGAACGATCTCGTCCCCTAAAAGGATAAGTGCAAATGAACGATAACCAACCATTGATTTGGAAGATACCTTTGAAATACTGGGGGTTGATTCTTTTGTCCCTCATTCTGCTGGGGCTGTATTTTTATGATGCCTTGGCTTTCATGGTTGAGTGGTGGTCACGGGAGGAATATAGCCATGGGCCACTTATCCCGCTGATCACATTATTCTTTATCTGGCAGAAGAAGGGTGAGCTGGAAAAGGTCCCCTTTAATAGTACTTATGTCGGTACGGTTATTCTTGTTGTGTTTCTG
>JALSTM010000274.1 GCA_026983715.1 Desulfobacterales bacterium | reverse complement strand
AAAGGGCTGATATCAGAATTAAGCACCTGGTGAGAAGTATCCATGTAACAAGCAGAAAAAACTGGTGAACCAATTCCTAAAAACATTTGCAACATTTTGTCATTGCGAGGATCCCGCACCCACTTTATGATTATGTTTTCGAGTTAATATCGAGATGTATGGCTTAAAGCAGGTGCGGGAGACGAAGTAATCTCCAACACCTTGATTTTCTAAGGAAATTGGTTCGGTGCGCTCGCAATAACAGTTCCCTAAGTTTTTGTTCAACACGGTTATTTAGGAAGAACCCTACTAGAATAATCAAACCGAAAGGACGCTTAGCCATGATGAATCTAGAAGAACTTAAAAGACGAACAGAAATAATAGACAATATCGATTGGGACCTTACACCCCAGGCCGCGTTTCAAAAATACCAAGTAAAATCCGTAAATAACTGGAAGTTCCGGGACCTAGATGAAGTATATCATTTCTATGTAGATGTATGGCAGGGAAAAGCCAAGGTATTTCTCATGAAACGGGGACTTAAAACCGCTGAAGATGTTGCCGAGATTGAGGTGCCAGAGGATCTGTTGCACGACTGTGTTGTAAAGAACGCCGGTGATCCTCCTGTTCGAGGCCAGTATCCCATTGACTCAGCCATCAAAAATTGGCTGAAGGAACAACTCGAGGCCTAATTCTTGTCTCAGAGAACAATTACATGAGCGAAGGACGACGCTTTAGGACAATATTTGTTTTCATGGTGTCCATAGGAGCACTCGTCACTATCGGACAGGTGTTGGTGCTCAGGGAATTTTTGGTCATTTTTTATGGTAACGAACTGTCCATAGGTATTATCCTTGCCATCTGGCTCTTGTTGGGGGGTGCAGGAAGTGTTTTTGCTGGTAAATTGTGCGAAAAACGGGAATTTAAAAGCTCTTTTTTCGAGATAACAGTCCTGCTAAACGCATTTCTATTACCCCTTACCATCCTCGCAATTCGCTACAGCAGGATAATGTGGGCCATCCAGCCAGGGGAAATAATCGATCCTACGAAGATGCTCCAGATCGCTGCGTCCACGCTGCTGCCCTTTTGTTTCACCAGCGGCGCTCTTTTTGTTCTTGCAAATCACTTTGCGAAAAAAGTACGAGAAAAGGTTCCCATAGCAACACTGTACATGGCGGAAGCAATAGGGGCAGGTGCAGGTGGAATATTATTTCATTTTCTCCTGCTGCCTCATTTTCTCGTACTAACGATAGCCTGTTATACGTCTATCCAGCTTATCCTGGTATCTTTCCTCGTTTCATATAGACAAAAAAAAACAAGGAGAACTTCTTCCCTGCTAATCTATTTCCTGATGCTTTCCATTTTTACTTTGCCCATCGCCCGGTCATCATTCCTTGATATTTACACCAGGAAATGGCAATGGCCCAAATCTAGGGTACTTGCTTCTACCGATAGCATATATAGCAACCTGGTAGTAACCGAGGAGGAAAACCAGGTAAGCTTCTTCACCAATGGCCTGTGGTACTTCAGTAGTAACGACAAGCAATCTGCCGAGGAGTCGGTTCATATCGCAATGCTGGAACATGAAGATCCCAGGGACGTGCTTGTGCTCGGATCCACACTTTCGGGTGTGACGGAGGAAATACTAAAGTACGCATCAGTACAACACCTGGTCATGGTCGAACTGGATCCCAAGATCGTTTCCCTTGCCAAGAAATATCTTCCTCAGGAATACGTGGAAGCTATAAAAAACCCAAAAGTGAGGCTCTATCTCGCTGATGCAAGGAGCGTCCTCAGGCGTTATAAACAAAATAGGTTCGATGTTATCATAATGATTGAACCTGACCCCGTAAATGCTCTTCTCAGCCGTTTTTATACCGTTGAGTTCTTTGACCAGATAATACGTATTTTGAAACCCAGGGGAATTTTCAGCTTCAGGTTAACTGGGGCAGAAAATATGCTTGGGACCGACATGGCAACATACCTGTCGTCTATTTACTGGACCGCAAGGGAAGTCTTTAAACAGGTCATAGTCATTCCAGGAGAAAACACGAGGTTTTTCTGTTCCAGGAAGAAGGATGTGATAACCGAAGATCCGTCAATTCTGGAAAAGCGCCTCAGTGCCAGAGGTTTGAATCTAACCTATATCAGGCCGGATTCCCTCGAAGTAATGTTTAACACTTTTAAAATAGGCTACATCACTTCCCTGTTTGATCAATTCAAGGACGTATCCTCTCTTAATTACGATTACAAACCGAGGTGTTACTTTGATGATATCGTAGTATGGAGCAAGCAGTACGGGAAAAGGCTTGCACTGGGACTTAAATCAGTCTCAAAACATGGCCCAGGGAGTATTTTCCCTGCTATGCTGATTTTTCTCACTTTTTGTTTCTGGCTTATTCCTTTCCTTATCACGCGAAATACCAGAAACTCACCTACTGTTTATTTCAGTACAGCGGTAATCGGATTTTCCCATATCACAATTGAAATCGTTTTAATACTGGCTTTCCAAGTATTTTACGGCTTCCTGTATAAGCAGCTTGGATTGCTGATTGGTTCATTCATGGCAGGGCTCGCAATAGGAACTTCAGTGGGAGAACGATTTACCCTGGAAATGGTACATAGCAGGCTAAGGCTAGCAATAATCCAGATTTTTATCATGGCAATACTTTTGCTGGTGTATGTGGTTTTGATCCTTTCTCACACTCATCCCGATATCTTAATCATTATGCCCGATTGGTTCCTTTTTCCGGCTATTGCTACCTTAACTGGAATCGTGGGAGGTCTTCAGTTCCCGTGGGCATCGTCGGCTTTGACGGCGGAAAAAGTTCCGGTGGAAGTAGCAGCGGGCAACCTTTACGGTTACGATCTGGCGGGTTCTGCAGTAGGATGCATTGCAACCAGTATCATCCTTGTACCTCTCTACGGTATTTTTAAAACGCTTCTATTTCTTGGTCTTCTCAGCACCTGGACTATAACCCTGCTTACACTTGAAAAATCAAGAACTAGAAAGCGCTGACAGAACTTTTTCAAAAACCGTTCGATTGTATATAAAACCTATGTGACTGGTGAGACCCACGTTCGTGTTTTCAACACCTTCCACCTCCACTCTGGCAAGATAGGTTGGGATGATCATAAAATCTGAATCCGAGTACATCACTATCAACCTGCTATTACCCATTGATCGCGCGTCCTTTATCTCTATTTCTTTGAAGAATCCACTTTTAGGGAGCATCTCTTTCCTTGCCTTACCGACGACAAAAACCGCCACCTTGGTTCCATTGTGAGGAGTACCAAGAGTAACAAGTTTTCTGACCTTTTTATCGCCTCCAAGCTTCTGGATGTAATACCTGCTAACAAGCCCTCCCATGCTGTGGGCAACGATGTCAACCTTTTCTGCACCGCAATTTCGTGTTAGTTCCTCTATTTCCCTTGAAAGCTGACGAGCATAGGTTTCAATGGAATTAAACTTCCCTCTCAAATCAATGGCCAGAAGATGGCTGTACCCTTCCCTTCTCAACCATCTAAAATACTTCACCCAGGCAGAACGATTGTGAAGGTAACCGTGGACGAAAACTACGGGTACATGAGTTGGCGAGCTGTCAGGTAACTTCCAGTAATTGTGGAAATACCGGATGGGCCAGTATAACCAGACTCTCATTAGGCAATAAATACTTTTTAGGATGGATACCAAACTGAAAAGCTTTAGGTTTACTGAATACTTTTTGCCTATTTCTTCCCAGTAACCCTCGTTTACAGCCTCGTACCAAAAAAATGTGAAAAAAAGGAGGCTATAAAATATCCAGGAAGCAAATACTATGAAAAGAAACCAGTATATTTCACTTGGCATTTTTCATTCCCCTGTTTTTTAACTGCTATCGGAATATCAAAGTGTTAGAGATTGCTTCTCCCGCACCTACTTCAGTTACTACTATTTGCCATTGCTCCTACAGTTCGCAGGAAGTGGGTGCGGGCTCGCAACGACTCTACTTTGGCTCTCTGCTTAACACAATATTTTGGAAGTACCTTACTAGATTTAGACGAGAAATTAAATAGCCTGGGTGACATGCCCCACTTTTTCGCTTACAATTCAGAGAAAACCAATAAAAGAAGCTCATGAGGGAAAGTTATGGACCAAAAAATAAAATCCGCCATGGATGATACTTCTTCTATTAGTTCCAAAGAAGAGCTGGGAATACCCAAAAGCGAAAGGGAACAAATTAGGGAAAAAGTTATTGAAAGGCTCATCTCGGAGAAAGGATTTTCAACAGACGACCTTGAGCTGGGCCAAACGGTAAAGGTGGAACTGGACGGGAAAAACTATGTTTCCCCGGTGGACATCGTAATAAGGATAGAGGGAAAAAGAGTTATGCTCGTCAAATGTGCACCGGGATCAGTTGTCACGAGAGAAAATCAACTGCTGGCAGCGGCAAGACTCCTGAACGAATACCAAATCCCACTAGCGTGTCAAACCAACGGTGAAGAAATTGAAATCCTTGATGTACTCAAAGGTAAAGTTGTCGCAGAAGGTTGGAACAAGTTTCCAACTAGGCAGGAACTTCAACAATTAATTGGCAACTTGAAGTTTGAACCGCTACCGGAAAAGTTTAAAGTTCGCGAAGCTAGGATACTTAGGCTCTACGACGAACTGACCTGACCTGGGGAGTGCAAGCTTTAGTACCGCCCGGGTGGCGGGAATAATAAAAACGGGCGATCCTTCCCTCGTTGAAGAATCGCCCATCGTCTCAAATTTCTATCTTTACCCTTCCAACTGCGCAACAATACCTATAACCGTCTTGGCATTCTCGGCGCCGGGCATCATCTGATTCGACCCTGGCATAATCTGAATCGTCACAGTCTCGTTCCCTTTTTTGAAGCTAAATACCTGCACCTGCTGCATCTTCATCGAAGTCTCCTGGCTCCATCCGTTTTTCTTCATCTCTTCGTCATACTTTGCAGCAACATCAGCTAGGCCGTCATCGGTAGCAAGAGTAACGGTTACACCGCTTTTATCTGAAACGGACATTATTATCTTGGAACCTGGATAAATGTATATGTCCTTGGGGAAATTATCGGGTAAGCTAAGGCCACCTTCCTTGGCAAACTCGGCCTTCCCGCCTTTATGCTCAATTACTACCTTCTCTTTTTCGATATTAACTTTTGCCTTCTCGCCCGTTTCTTTTTCAATGGCTTTTTCCATGGCCTTTTCAGTAGCTTTTTTTTCTGCCTTTTTCTGGCAAGCAGCTACAAACACCAGTGCCAGACATAGAAACAGTGCAGTAAATTTTAGTACCTTCCTCATCCTTAACTCCTTTCATCTGTAATTGATTTGTTAACTACCTTCCGTCAACCTGCTTCCCAAAAAGTTATCCCTCTACTCCCCTCCAGCATAAAGTAATAATCCTTAAAAGGCAAGCCAACTTATGAACTATGGCGGCAAAAAACCATGCCAGTGAAAGTAACAAAGGAATTATAGTTATCCACGATAGCCCTATCGTACGAAAGAACTTTCCCTTTTATTTTATTTCTGTCCAGCATTTCGAAGCTTTTTGTCATTACGTATAGTGCCGGAAGCCCGCATACTCTACGCCTGTCGTTTTCACGAGCCAGGGTCTTGATAAAACCCTCCGAATCCAATCGAGATAAAGAATCGAGTAGCGCCTTGTCACATTTAGCCATCTCAATCATGGTGCTTTGGGTTGGGGAGAAGTTATCCCCGTAGCGGGGCCCTATGTGCGCAAGATCTACACCCGCTATTATAGCCACTTTTCCCCGGTAGTTCGCCAGTACCTCTTTCAGTATCTCTGCAAATTCCTCGATGAACTCACTGTCTCTCCGCCAGTCGTCAATTCCAAAAGAACACAGGACGGGTACAATTTTAACTTCCGGCAACACGTACTGTAAAAACAGTACCTGGAATTCTATGGAATGCTCCTTTCGATGAACAAATTCGCTTACTGTGATATCTCGAGATACTTTCTCCCTTATTGAAGCTACTATTTCTTTTTGAGTCTCAAGAACCCCCAGAGG
>JALSTM010000273.1 GCA_026983715.1 Desulfobacterales bacterium | reverse complement strand
AAAGAAAGAATGGACGGTGAAGGAGTGGGAGAAGGATCAGGGAATATACGACTACAGGGAATATGATTATCTCCTTTTTGATATTCTGGCCGTTGAGAAATGCCTGGATGAAAAAATTGTTAACCAGAAAATAATCGATATGTATTACATGGCCTGTTACGATATCGACAGGTTTAAGAGGTTTGTTTTTAATAGCAGGTTCCTTGATATCTTCGACATATCCGGGGAGACCGTGGAAAAGATCCAAACCGATGACAAGGAGCTGTTGAAACTTGCACTTAAATGGTTGAAATTTGGAATGGTTGGTGGTAAGTCGCTCAAGATCAAGGACGAAGTCTTGAAGGCTGAGATGAAAAAAAAGGAAGCTCAGGAATCGGCTGATAAAAAATAAGTGGAAAGGAAATTATAAATCGTGACAACAGGTTATGAAGATCGAATGGCTCCCCTGGACGGTCCGTTTAGATTTGCATGTGATCCGTCGGTGCCATGTTTTAAAGAATGCTGCCGGGATCTGGACCTGATTTTAACCCCATACGATATCTTGAGATTGAAAAATAACCTTGGGCTCTCTTCCGAAGTTTTTATTGAAGAGTTCGTAATCTGGGATTTTTCTCATGATATGGGTTTCCCGACAGCCAAGTTGCGGATGTCTGACAACGCGGAAAAATTGTGCCCTTTTCTTGGGGATGAAGGATGTAAAGTTTATCCTGATCGTCCCAGTGCATGCAGAATCTATCCTCTGGCGCGTGCTACCCAGAAACACGCAAGGTTTGAAAGAACAACCGATGCCTATTTCCTGGTCAGGGAAAGCCATTGCAAGGGGTTCGAACGGGGAAGAGAATGGACGATAGAAGACTGGAAGAAAGATCAGGGGCTTGATGAATATTTTGAGATGAACGATCTCTGGACGGCGGTGGTGTGTAGCCCTTTTAAAGAAAAACGAGGGAAATTAGCCGACCGCGACATAAAGGCTATTTTTATGGCCGCCTATAATCCCGAGATGTTCAAACAGTTTGTTTTTCAGAGTACGCTGCTAAGCAGGATTGAAATTGATCGGGGGAGAGTTGATAAGATACGAGATGATGAAGTTGAACTCCTAAGGTTTGGCTTGGACTGGTTAAGATTCGTGTTGTTCGGAGAATCAACTATAGAAGTAAAAAGTTAAAGTTGGAGTAAGAGGTAGAAATGCTTAGTTTGATGCGCAAGCACGCAACTTCGTGGATTATTAAAGTTGCGTTATTTTTGATTATCATAGTGTTTATTTTTTGGGGTGGCTATTCTTACACCGCTAGGAGAGCCAGCCTGCTTGCCAAGGTTAACGATGATTACGTCACCATAACCGAGTACAATAAGGCTTATGACAATTTATTGGAAAGCTATAAGAGGCGCTTCGGTTCCAACTTGTCCGATGAATTGCTCAAGTCACTCAATTTGAGAAAGAAAGCCTTGGACATGCTTATTGAGCGTCATCTTCTGGCCTCTATTGTCCAGGAACTTGGCTTGATGCCAACGGCAGAGGAGGTTCGGAAGAGTATTGAAGAATACGGAATTTTTAAAACGAACGGTCAGTTTGATCCTCGGAAATACGATATGATTCTTCGCCGGGTGCATTTGAGCCCCGAAGCTTTTGAGGCTCAACAGTCGTTACAGCTTGCTTTTAGAAAACTTCAGAAAATTGTCACCAGAAACGCAAAGGTATCAAATAAAGAGGTTTCGGACTACTTTCATTTCAACCAGGATGAGGTAAAAGTAGTTTACGTTTCTATTGATCCAGGAGATTTTAAAGTAAAAGAGAACCCTGAGAAGGTGCAGGAGTATTTTGAGGCTCACAAGGAAAAATACAGGGAACCGGAGAAACGGAAATTTGATCTGGTTGTTTTCAGGTATTCGGATTTTGAAAAGAAAGTTAAGCCTACGGAAGGAGAGATAAAATATTACTACGAGGAACACAAGAGGGATTTTTATAAAGAAAAGCAAGTAAGAGCTCGCCATATACTCTTTAAGGTGCCTCCGAAGGCTTCAGCGAAAGAACTTGAGAAAATAAGGAAGAAAGCCGAGAAGGTACTGAAGTTGGCGAAGGAGGGGAAGAATTTTGCCGAACTGGCAAAAGAATACTCGGAAGACAAGGCGTCTGCAAAAAATGGCGGAGATCTTGGATTTTTTACCTACAAAATGATGGTCAGACCGTTTTCAGAGAAAGCGTTTTCGCTTAAACCAGGAGAAATCAGCGACCTCGTCAAAACAAGCTATGGCTATCACATAATCAAGGTGGAGGAAGTAAAAGAGGCGAAAACTTTACCCCTGGAAGAGGTTAAGGAAAAGATCATAAAGAAACTGAAACGCCAAAGAGCAAAGGACCTGGCACAGGAGGCTGCAGCCGACTTTGCAGACCTTGCGTTCTCCATGGAGAGTGTTTCAAAAGCTGCCAAAGAGAAAAAGTTAACCGTTGCCACTTCAGGATTGGTAAAAGAAAGTGATCCTTTGCCCTTGGTAGGAAAAAAACCAAAGGTAAATCATGCATTATTTTCCCTGGATGAAAAAGAGGTCTCGCAACCCCTGGAAACAGACGAAGGTTTTGTTGTGGGTCAAGTAACGGAGATCCAAGAACCTGAGATTCCGGCTTTTGAAACTGTTAAGGAGAAGGTGAGAAAAGACTGGGAGAAGGAGGAAAGAAAGAATCTGGCAGAACAAAAGGCCAAGGATGTTCTCGATAAGCTTAAACAGGGGAAAGGGATAAAGGAAATAGCAAGAAGCGAAGGTCTGTCGGTGAAAGATACGGGCTGGTTTTCCAGAAATAAGCCGTATCCCAAATTTTCAGGAAACATGCGGCTCTTCGAGTTAATCTTTTCAAGAGACAAAAAGCATCCGCTTCCGGACAGCCCGGTTGAGGTGCGGGGAAAGTGGATAGTGTTCAAGGTAGTGGAATGGAAACCGGCTAGCGAGGATAAGCTTAAAAAGGAAGAGAAAAGAATCTACACGATGCTCCTTGCGCAAAAGAAGCAAGTTTTGTGGGATGCGTGGGTTGAGCAGATGAAAAAAGAAGCGGATATAGAAATCTTGAAAGACGAATTCAAGTAAAAATGGAGCGGGAGACGGGATTCGAACCCGCGACCCTCAGCTTGGAAGGCTGATGCTCTAGCCAGCTGAGCTACTCCCGCTTAGGAAACCTACTAATCATTAACATACCATTGAGTACATTTCAAACAAAAAATTGAGTTCCATGGGCGCAGAAAAAAGGGCTATTATCACAACCTACATTACTCATGAGTAAAGGAGGAGGATATGCTGGGTTCTATTGGAGAGATTCTATGCGAAGGGTTGAAAAAGAGTCTTGCGAGTCCGCTTCCATGGGATATTCCTTGGTACGATAAGGGGCATGCCATATTCTTTGGCATCTTGTACGCAGTGCTCGGAACCATAAGCTTAGGTCTTCTCATTGCAATAATAAAGACCATAATTTCCATGAGAAAAGACAAGGGCGAGCACTGATCAGAATCAGATTTCCAGCATTCTATCCAGGGCAAGCTCGGCCCTTTTCCTTATGTTTTCTGGGACGGTAATCCTGGGCCTTAGTTGTTCCAAGGATGCAAGTATTTTCTCCAGCGTAATTTTCTTCATATCCGGGCAAATTAAGCTGTCGTGGAGCGGGACAAATTCCTTGTGCGGATTTCTTTTCTTTAACGTGTGAATCAAGCCCATCTCCGTTCCTATGATGAAAAGAGACCCTTCGCTTTCGCTTACGTATTTAATCATCCCCGAAGTGCTAAATACTCCGTCGGCGAGGTCAAGCACTTCTGGCCTGCACTCAGGATGGGCGATAAAGATTGCATCCGGGTATTTAGTTTTTGCGTCGAGAACGTGTTTTTCAGTTAAGTTGTGATGTACCGGGCAATAGCCATTCCAGTGGTGAATTTTTTTCTTCGTGTATTTTGCAGTGTATTTCGCCAGGTTTTGGTCAGGGGCCATGTACACTTCTTCAGCATCGGTAAAAGAATTTACAACCTTTATAGAATTGGCAGAAGTGCAGCAGACAGTGCTTTCTGCTTTTACGTCCGCATTAGAATTAACGTAAGTGACTAGCGGAACCCCAGGGAATTCCGATTTTATCTGTTTTGCATCTTTCGAAGTAATCATGTCTGCCATAGGGCAACCCGCATCCGGTTCAGGCAATATTACTATTTTCCCTGGATTGAGAATCGCAGCGGTTTCCGCCATGAATCTTACACCGCAGAAAACTATAACCTCAGCATCTGTGTCTCTCGCTTTGCGGCTTAGTTCCAAGGAATCACCGGTGAGATCCGCCAAGTCCTGGATGGGACCTGGCTGGTAGTTATGAGCCAGTATGACTGCATTTTTTTCTTTTCTGAGTTTGTTAATCTCTGAGAGTAGTTTTTCATCAGTATTTTTCACGGCATAACTCCAAGAATTCAATAGTTTAAGGTGATCCGCTCACCTTTGTTTCAACCGTTACTCCGCTTGGTACGGTCAACGTGAAAAGACTCCTGGGTAATTTTGGCAGAACCTTGATGTTTACCAGGGTAACCTTGTTCCTGTTTCCGAGGTAGTCTTTTGTTTCAATGGTTTTAATCTGGTAGTCATTCCTAGATACCCATAGGGTAATCTGTTCAACGTCCACATTAGAGTCCCTAGCTTTAGGTATCAAGACTAGAACAATATCCTGGCTATCTGGTTTGTTTCCGACAATTACTTCGAAATATTTAGTGAAGTTTTGTGGTCCGTCAAGGAAACTTTTTACCATCGGAGAATTAAAGAATTTCTTCGCATCATCTATGAGAATCTTCTTCTCTGAGGGGATGTACAACCAAGTTTTAATTCCGTCTGTTACAAATGACTGCGGTTCGGGATCAGTGTAATCCCATCTCATCATTTTAGGCTTTTGTAGATACAGCTTTCCTTTTCCTATTGTAGTCATCTGAACGGCGCCGGAATATGATTTCTGGACAAAATCTGCCTGAAACGCATGAACTTTATCAAAACGATGCTGCATGCGTTCTATTATTTTTCTCAAGCATTTATCCTGTGTCTTAGGTTTTTTTAAACCTGCTATGGCCGTTGTAAAAACGGCAATGCAGGTTAAGATAGTAATGATTAATATGGATACTTTTTTCATCCGGTTTTGTTCTTCCCTACCTTCTGGGTATTGTATAAATTAGACATTCACAGGTCATTGGTTAATGAGATTATCGTGCCAGACATAAGTTCCACAAAAATAGTGATTTTTCAATAGATTTATTTGTAAGCGAGAAGGCTTTCACCCACGGTCAAGCCGTGGGCTAGCGGACGGGTACTGATATCATTGATCAACGAGCAGCTTAGAACCGGGGACAAAGCAAGGCTCGTAGAGCACGAAAAATTGTGGATGTGCCCGACGGTTTCAATCGTGCAAGTTGCGATTTGGGAGAATTTTAAAACTAGCAATCACCTGAATCCGTGATCGTACACCTAGGCCGTAGATGCAAGGAAGAGCCCGACGGGCTATAGTACGCTATGTCCGGCGGGCGATGACGCAGAAGATGCGGTGCAGGTGGACAACCCGCGGGGCGTAAAAAGATTGCTTGAGAAGGTGAAGAAGAATTCATCCTGGTTATGTGCCTAACAATCAGCAATTTAGACATGTCATACAAATAAGCCATAAAGTTTCGTCACGGATTCAGCAATTAATCAGATCTTTTTAAAAAAATCGCAACGTACTGTCGTTCAGAGGAGTCTGCCGAAGGCAGACAACGGAGCAATCTCCAAGACTTGCATTCTCCAAGGAGATTGCTTCTCCCGTACCTACTTCAAATACGACTATTTGCCATTGCTCCTAGAATTCGCAGGAAGTGGGTGAGGATCGCAATGACTAGGCCTTAGAATACTTCCCTATAAACATGTAACGTTTTAGCGTGTCATAATTCTTATACTACCAGTGTCCGTCATAAATGAACCGCCCGCTTCGCTTAAGGCCCGAAGAACGCGAAGAAGGAAAATATTGCGGCCGGCGGGTTA
>JALSTM010000272.1 GCA_026983715.1 Desulfobacterales bacterium | reverse complement strand
GCTTCTTCCCTGGACCAGATAGGACCGATGACAAAAGACGTAAGAGATTCGGCGCTTTTGCTCAAGGTGATAGCTTCGTATGATCATCGAGACTCAACATCTATTCTTAGAAAAGATGTTGATTACTCGGCGGAACTCAAGGAAGGGTTGAATGGTTTGGTGGTAGGAGTGCCCAGAGAGTACTTTGTAAGCGGTATTGATGAAGATGTGGAAAAATCGGTTAGAAGGACGATCAAGCTAGCAGAAGAAATGGGTGCTACTGTCAAGGATGTCAGCCTGCCACATACCGAGTACGGGGTTGCCGTTTATTACATAATTGCTCCAGCGGAAGCAAGTTCCAACCTGGCCAGGTATGACGGAGTTAAGTACGGATATCGCTATAGAGATGCCAAGTCCCTGATGGAAATGTACTGTGAAACAAGATCACGAGGGTTTGGAGCCGAGGTAAAGAGACGGATTATGCTTGGGACTTACGTGCTCTCAGCCGGTTATTATGAAGCTTATTATAAAAAAGCGAGTCAGGTAAGAACGCTTATTAAAAAGGATTTTGAAGATGCTTTTACCAGGTGTGATGTTCTAATTACTCCTGTCGCTCCGACAACTGCTTTTAAAATAGGAGAAAAAGCAGATGATCCTCTACAGATGTACCTCACCGATATTTTTACTCTACCTGCCAGCCTGGCGGGAATCCCGGGTATTTCGATTCCGTGTGGGCTTGACCGAAAAGGAATGCCAATAGGGGCTCAGATACTTGCAGCTCATCTGAATGAATCAAAGATTTTTCATGTAGCTTATAATCTTGAGAGAGCCATAGGTTTTGAGAGGAAAAAACTGCCGAGGTGAAGGGAGATATGTGTAGATTAGAAATTCTAAAGCTCCAAAAACGGTGAGATAGAACATAGAGGTGAAACAACAGAGTGAAGTTATAAAACTGTTATTTTTTCTAATGAAAATTGTTTCCGTGCCCTTGACAGGAATACATGATGGATTTTCATGTTTCGTTGTGGTGCGCAAGCACCATGGGGTTTTAGTGAATCGAGTCTGGCTCGCCAAGCAGCATCAAAATACACTTCGATACCTTTACTGCTCGGCGAGATGTTTTTTCTGCATTTTCCTTTTAAGTTTTCTCTTCTTTTTCCGTTTCCTTTACCAGTTTTTCAAATTCTTCTCTGTTAAGAACTTCTTTTTCCATCAGGACTTCGGCCACTTTTTCCAGCGTGTTCCTGTGATCTGCGAGAATCGATTTTGCCCTCTCGTACTGTTCTTCAAGAATCCTTTTTACTTCTTCGTCGACTCTAGCCATCCATTCTTCGCTGACTTCAGGCCTTTTGGGGAATGCTTCTTTAAGAAACGTTGTAGTTTCCTTCACCAGCGCTACCGGGCCTATGGTTTCACTCATGCCTAGTCTGCAAACCATGCTCCGTGCCATCTCTGTGGCCTTTTCAAGATCGTTCTGTGCTCCAGAAGATATCTCTCCAAAAACCACTTCCTCGGCTGCCCTACCACCCAATGTTGTGCAAATCTTGTCGAGGATTTCACTTTTTGTCATTAGGAAACGTTCTTCTTCTGGAAGTTGAAGTGTGTAACCGAGAGCTGCTTTACCCCTCGGTATTATGGAAATCTTTGCCACAGGTTCTGCATGTTCACACAGGTGCCCGACCAGTGCATGGCCACTTTCGTGGTATGCAACCCTTTTTCGTTCTTCTTCGGTAAGTCGTCGACTTTTTCTTTCAGGACCAGCAACGACCTTCTCCACGGCATCTTCCAAGTCTTTCTGTGTAATTTGTTTTGAACCTCTTCTGGCAGCGAGTAGTGCTGCTTCATTGACTACGTTGGCCAAGTCAGCCCCGGAAAAACCGGGAGTCCTTGCCGCGATGGCTCCAAGGTCCACGTCTGGGGCAAGAGGCTTATTCCGGGCATGTACCCTGAGAATTGCTTCCCTGCCCTTCAGATCCGCAGCGTCGACGAGAATCTGCCTGTCGAACCTTCCGGGTCTAAGAAGTGCAGGATCAAGAACTTCTGGTCTGTTGGTGGCAGCAAGAATTATCACTCCTTGGTTTGGTTCGAAACCATCCAGTTCTACCAGGAGCTGGTTCAGGGTTTGTTCTCGCTCTTCTTCACCGCCCATGGGATGGCTGCCCCGCATTTTCCCGATTGCGTCAATTTCATCTATAAAAACAATGCACGGTGCCTTTTCCTTGGCTTGAGTAAAAAGGTCTCGAACGCGAGCTGCTCCAACTCCTACGAACATTTCTACAAACTCGGAGCCAGCAATAGAGAAGAACGGAACCTGCGCTTCCCCGGCTACCGCCCGTGCAAGCAAAGTTTTGCCGGTTCCGGGAGGCCCAACGAGTAAGACACCCTTGGGTATTTTCGCCCCCAATTCAATAAAGCGTTCGGGCTCTTTCAGAAATAATACCACTTCCTTGAGCTCCTCCTTTGCTTCATCACATCCTGCGACATCTTCGAAAGTAACCCCCGTTTCGTTCTCTGCGTAGATCTTCGCCCTGGACCTTCCGAAAGACATAAAGCCGGCCCTTGGTCCCATTCTGCCTATTAGCAAGTACCAGATCCCCGTAAAGAAGAGAATGGGAAAGACCCAACTAAAAAGATCTCGAATTAAGGTACTTTCCATTTCACCTCGGAAGGTCACGTTATATTTTTCCAGTTCTTTTGACAGGTCGGGGTCAACCCTCACAGTTTTAAACAACACGGTCTTCTCTTCCCCGTTTATTTTCATTTTCATCCTGCCCTGAATAATGTCTTTTCCTATCGCCACTTCTGTCACTTTCCCTTCTTTAAGGGCGTTTAAAAACTGGCTGTAAGGAATAACCTTGACCGCCAATTGCTGGGCAATGAATTGCTGCATTATTAAGACTCCCCAGATGGCAATCAGTATGTACCAGATTGAGTATTTGGTTTTTTGTTCCACGCTCTCTCCTTTTCTCTCTTCATTTCTTCTTGATTTATAGCCAAAGCAAATACATCCTGTTGATTTAAAATTAAATTAACCATCGTGAGGGCAGTTTGCAATATGAATGCGAAAAATTAGATATTTATGGTACCTCTCAGGTATAAAACAGCGTATCCGCCTATTTTGACTCTATCTTCAAGGTCCTCACAGTAAACTTCACCACCGCGTGCAGAAAGCTGATATGCGGTCAGGGTTTTCTTTCCTAGGCGCCTGGACCAGTAAGGAATTAAAGTGCAATGGGCAGAACCTGTTACAGGATCTTCGGGCACTCCTACCTTGGGTGCAAAAAAACGGGAGACGAAGTCGTAGTGCTTACTTGGTGCCGTGACGATAACGCCGAGAGAATCAAGAGTCGTGAGAAGTTCCATGTTCGGTTTAATGCTCTCCACTTCTTCTTCTGTCTCAAATACAGCCATGTAATCTCTGGATAGGTATACTTCCGTGGGTTTCTTACCGAGACCTTCTGTTAGCTTTGACGGAATTTCACATGGTGTCCCTCCTCGACTGGGAAAATTCATGAATAGCAGGCCGTTATTTTGCCTGTTAACTTCAAGTTTTCCGCTCTTTGTGTCGAAAGTTACCAAGTCCTTGCGGGAAGGAGTTAAAAAGGTAAGAATCACGAAAGCAGCTGCAAGAGTTGCATGACCACAAAGGTCAACCTCGGTTTTAGGAGTGAACCACCGAAGTTCATAATTACCTATAGTTCCAACGAAAAAGGCAGTTTCAGACAGATTGTTCTCTGCTGCTATTTTTTGTAGAGTGTCGTCCGGAAGCCATTTATCGAGAGGGCATACAGCAGCAGGGTTTCCAGAAAAAACACGGGTGGTAAAAGCATCTACCTGGTACATTTCTATCTTCATTTGTTATCCTCCGGCGTAGTAGTTTGTGTCCTGAGTTTGTTATCCACGGATTTTAAGAGGGCATAAAGGGTTTGCATATGACATGCAAAGACGCCATTTTTCTTTGCAATTTTTATGGCATTACCCAGGATGGCTTCGACTTCCATTGGTCTTTTGGCTTCGTAGTCAAGAAGCATGCTTGTTTTATACGGTTTCATCTTGATGGTATCGTTTATGTTTTGATCAACTATCGATTCATCCAGCGTATGGCCTTCGGAAGTAGCAATAACACGTACTTCTTCCATTACCCTTCGGGTAAGCATTGCCGTTTCTTCCTGGTCAAGAATTGTTTCCGTGTCGATTCCACCACCAAGAACTGAAATGGGATTAAAGGGAGCGTTCCATATAAGTTTTTGCCAGCGCGCTTTAACTATGTCTTCGTCTTCCTTGCAGGGAATACCTGCCTGGTTGAAGGCCTTCGCAAGGGTTTTCGTTTCCATAGAGGTTCCCCGTGGATAAACTCCTATCACGAGTCGGCCGTAGTCGAGATGGTTTACTTTGCCAGGAGCTGTTCGGTTTACGCAGGTGAAGGCAAGACCGCTGATTAGTTTATTGTCCGGGAATGCCCTGGCTACCGGTTCTTCTATGTCGATGCCATTTTGGAGCAGAACGATGGAAGTATTCGCCCTTATTGCTGGTCTCGCCAGTTCTACAGGGTTAATTTCCGGTAGAACCTTAAGAGTTACAAAAACAAAATCAGCGTCGTCGTCAAACTCTTCTGCACTTTTCAATACCCTGCTAGGAACAAACTCAAAATTCCCCATGATGCTACTTATCTGGTACCCTCTTTCCTTTACGGTCTCGTAGTCAGAGCGGCATACGACAGAAACTTCTGCGCCTGCCTGAGAAAGTTTGCCTCCGTAAAAGGCCCCTATTGCCCCTGCACCAACTACCAGCACCTTTAAAGGACGGCCGTTTCTCTCGCCCACTAGTGATGTATTCATCGTTATTAATCCTCCATTGGTGAGTTATTCTCCAAGAAACCGATTTCTTTCAAAAGTCTTACAGTGGTCATGGTTACGCGGATTTTTTTAATTTCTTCCGGGGTGAACCACCTGGCATCACTTACATCATCTCCGGGTGATAATTCGCCTTCTATATATTCACCTACGAAATCAAGTATGACATAGTGATATTTGATTTTTCCTTCCGAGTCTTTAATTATCACATTAAAAGGACGGATGGGCTTTCTTGCCTTGATGGTTATACCGGTTTCTTCTTGTATCTCTCGTTCGGCCGCTCTTTCCAGTTCTTCTCCTAGTTTTACAGCTCCACCAGGAATCGACCAGAAATCTTCTGCCGGCGGTTGACCTCGTTTTACTAAAAGTATTTTACCGTTTTTAATTACAGCCGCTCCCGCCGCTACCCTTGGTAATGTAGGATATTGCCTTAAGTTCAGCTTCTTTTCTCGCTCTGACATGATTGACACCATAGAAATGTTTTTTTGTCCTCTGAGCTACTATAAGTATCATCGATGAGATTTATTTCAAATCTGTTTTTAAAGAACCTCCGGTAAAAATAATGCTTGTAACTCTAAAAGAAGAAAACAAGCCAGAAGAGAACAGTTACTACCACGTCATTCCGTCCGAAGCGAAGCTAGAGCCAGGCTCTACTTCTAAATGTCTGGATGCCGGATCGAAGTATGCCTCTGACCGAACGAAGGGCGCGGCATTTTCTAATCTCACAACAGAGACATTCTAAGAAAGTGAGAAAAAACTTGCGAGATAGTCTATGTACCAATGTTGGCCTGTTTGGGACCGGATATGGTAATGATGATCATGTTCCATAAACGAACTGTATATATTGCCGGGGTTTTCAGCCTGCTTTTGATCTCTGGAATTTTTACCTGGTATGAATTGAGTTGCGGCGAAGTGAAGCGACCCAATAAGGTACCATAAAGGGCTGTAAATGCCCGGTGATGATTAGAATACTTCCCTATATTATAAACATGTAGCGTTTTATCGTGTCATAATTACTACCAGTGTCCGTCATAAATGAACCGCCCGCTTCGCTTAAGGCGCGAAGAACGCGAAGAAGGAAAATATTGCGGCCGGCGGGTTAACGCCGCCCACAATGCCTTGCACCATTTCAGGGTAACAAGGGCAATGGACAACACGCATATCCTAGGAAGCGCACACAAGACACAAAGCTTCAGGC
>JALSTM010000271.1 GCA_026983715.1 Desulfobacterales bacterium | reverse complement strand
GAACTTGGTTGCGGCTTCGCTGCCTTAGATATTTGTTCGACACAATCTTTAAGAAGCGCCCTAGTGGTAATCAGTCACTTCTACGCTGAAGCCACCTGTGTTTCTGTATACAGGTGTACATCCTTTTGGGGATACGGGATGCTGATCCCCTCCACATCGAAGGTGTTTTTGATTTTTTCGGTAAAGTCAAAATAAACCGACCAGTAATCTCCTGTTTTTACCCAGGGGCGCACAACAAAGTATACCCTGCTGTCCGCAAGCTCGGAAACGGCTATGGTGGGGGCGGGGTCTTTTAGAATCCTATCATCTTCATCTATTAACCGTTTTAATATATCCTTTGCCTTGGAAATGTCGTCCTCATAACCGATACCGATCACAAGATCCACCCTGCGGGTGTCATTAGCGGTAATATTGGTGATTATGTTCCCGGTTACAGAACTGTTGGGGATAATGATAAGTTGGTTGTCGGGGGTGCTCATAGTCGTTGTAAACATTGAAATTGCCTCAACTTTGCCGGTTACCCCTGCGACGGTTACAACATCCGCTACCCGAAATGGCCTAAACAGAATTAGCATCACTCCGGAAGCAAAGTTGGAAAGAGAATCCTTTGATAGGACTCGGATTAAAACGAAAAATCTGAGTTGACAGCGTGTAACACATGTTACATAGTAAATGCAACATCTATATCGTTTAGGGGAGATAAGCGTGCTGTCAAATCATCCAGGAAAATGGTTTCTTCTCGTTCACCAGATTCCGCCAAAACCCAATGCACTCAGGGTAAAAATATGGAGGCGGCTAAACCAGCTTGGAGCCGTTGCCATAAAACAGTCCGTTTACGTGATGCCCTTTACCGATGAAGCCATGGAAGATTTAAGCTGGATGCTCAAGGAAATTCAAAACGGTGGTGGAAGCGGATTCATCGCAGAGGCTACTTTCCTACAAGGTTTTACCGACGAACAAATAATTGCCTTGTTTCAGAAGGCTCGTAACGCTGATTACGAAGATCTGATAAGGGAAGCAAATAAGATCCTGTCCCAGTGGTCATCTTCTCGTGTAATCCCCCAAACACCCGAGGTTAAAGTACAAGCCCAAATGGCGAGGTTACAGCGTCGTTTTGAAAAGATTCTCTCTATAGATTTCTTCCAGGCGCCTGAACGGTGGAGAGCGGAGATCCTGATAAAAGATCTCGCAAATCGGCTTTCGGGACACCCCCCTCGAACCTGCAGTACTACTTGCCAAATTAGCGATCTTTGTGGGAAGACATGGGTGACGAGGAAAAACGTATTTATTGACCGTATCGCCTGCGGATGGTTGATCCGACGATTCATAGATAACAAAGCGGTTTTCAAGTTTGTGGACTCCGAACCCTATGCACCTGCTGCCAACGAGATTCGTTTTGACATGTTTGAAGGAGAATACACTCATGACGGGGACATGTGTAGCTTCGAGGTTATGATCCAGCGTCTTCGGCTACAGGATGACGCTCTCTTTTCCCTTGCGGAAGTTGTCCACGACATCGATCTCAAGGACGAGAAGTTTTCCCGTCCGGAAGCAGAGGGGTTCAGCGCGATGTTATCGGGTCTTGTCGCATCTCGAAGCAAAGACGAAGAGCGTCTCGCCGACGGATTTAGCTTGTTTGATATGCTTTACGCCTATTTTCAAAAGAGCACTTAGGATAAAATAGGTTCCGATAACATTTTTACATCTTGACTAACCCACATATGTTACGCGCCACAGCGAGACATGAAAATCCAGTATGTATTTGTGTCAGGGGCATAGGAGGCTCTTTGAAGCCGTTACCTGAAGACTTGGGAAATATTCCAAGGCAGTTCGAAGTTTATGGCGCTTTATATACTTGGTGTCGCTTGGATGTTGCAAGAAGCACATCAGAGTAAGCCATTATAAAAAAAGCACTTACTCGATTCGGTTATTAAGAAATATTCCCAAGTCCAGGGGACAAAGTACTCTTATACGAATATCTAGGTGCCAGGGATTCCTTTGTAGTGTCCCAGGGCCGTGAGTTTCTCGGGGCAGGCTTTTGTTCAAAAAACCTAAGCTCCAAGAGAAGACTAAAAATAACTTCATCTCGGGTTTGGACACGATATTGAATAAAAACTATTCAAGGTGAGTGATGGCGCCCCGTGGAACTCTGAAAGCTCACATGGAACGTATTTCCAGTTTTCTTGGCCTTAAAAGAAGTACTATTGGTATGCTCGCCATGGTGATACTGCTTGGGATGGGCGAGCGCATGGCGGAACGATTCCTTCCAATTTACATACTTGCCCTCGGTGGTGGGGCCATGGCCATCGGACTTCTCCAGGCCATGGATAATTTTCTCTCTGCGCTTTACTCATTTCCCGGTGGTTACATGGCAGACCGATTTGGTGTTAAGCGTTCGCTCCTTTTCTTTAACCTGCTGGCCATGGCAGGTTTTGCAATAGTAATACTGGTTCCTGCCTGGCAAGCGGTTCTCGTGGGAGCAGTATTTTTTATCTCGTGGACGGCCATTTCCATGCCTGCCACAATGAGCCTCATATATCGTGTTTTACCCAAAGACAGGCGCACCATGGGAGTGAGCATGCATTCGCTGGTACGCCGGATTCCCATGGCTCTCGGTCCTCTGCTTGGAGGAGTTTTTATCAGCATCTGGGGAGAACGAAACGGGGTTCTTTTAGCCTTCGTGGCTGCATTTGTTATGGCTGCGGTGTCTCTTGTTCTGCAGCAAAAAATGATTCAAGACGAAAAAGCAGATGAGGCAAACAATGCGAACAATTCTAATTCGCGGGTGGAAAAGAATCCTCTTAATCTGCTACCCCTGATGAACCCGGCATTAAAGGGGCTCCTTGTATCGGATATCCTGATTCGCTTTTGTGAACAGATCCCTTACGCGTTTGTGGTGGTATGGTGCATGAAAGTGATCTCTGAACCGGTTTCCGCCGTTCAATTCGGTTTATTGACCACGATCGAGATGGTGACGGCGGTTCTGGTATACATTCCCGTCGCCTATCTTGCTGACCGGACCACGAAAAAACCCTTCGTGCTAATGACATTCGTTTTTTTCACTTTTTTCCCTCTTGCCCTCTATTACAGTCGTTCCATGAAATGGCTGGTCCTTGCTTTTATGCTCCGTGGTTTGAAAGAATTCGGGGAACCTACACGAAAGTCTCTCATCATGGACCTGGCTCCCGATAGTTGCAAAGCGGGTATGTTCGGGTTGTATTACCTGATACGGGACGTGTTTGTGACTTTTGCCGCTCTCGGCGGTGCGTACTTATGGGAATTTAGTCCCAAGACTAACCTTCTAACCGCATTTGCCTTTGGAGTTATAGGCACAATTGCCTTTGCAATCTTCGGCAAAGACACCCCGTCTCCCGAAATGGTACAAGGATAACAAACCAGCCCTCCCATCCGGTTGATAGCGTGTTTTACAGAAACAAGGGTACACTATTCTTGTTTATGCTCCTGTGAGGTGTTTATAGCAGACCTCGAAAATAACACACTGTTCGTTAGGGTGAAGACAATTGAAAAACAGGGGCTTACGAAACGTCGGAGATTTAGCAAGAACCTGAATCCGTGATGAGACTTTATGGCTGATTTGTATAACATGCCTAAGTTGCTAATTGTCGGTCACATAGCCAGGGCAGATTATCTGTCACTTTGTCAAACTATCTTTTTATGCCCCGCGGGTCGTTCACTTGCACCGCATCTGCGGTGTCATCGTCCGCCGGACATAGCGCACTAGAGTCCGTCACGCTCTTCCTTGCGTCTACGGTCCAGGGGAAAGATTACGGATTCAGGGGGCAGTAAAAGATGGTGGAGGCGGTGGGAGTCGAACCCACGTCCGGAGGCATTCCACTTAAGCTTCTACATGCTTAGCGGCAGATCTCGTGTTCGCCTCCGATGTCTCCCTGCCCGCCGGATACATCGGAAGCTAGCTCGCCTCATGTTCGCCACTGAAAGCGCGAGCTGCATTTCAGTGGCTATCCCACATCCCGACGCCCTTGCTAGCTTCGTGGGAGGAAGCTAGCAGGACGGTAGCCGATTAAGCGGCTACGGCGTACGCATAATCGTCTGCGTTTATTTTTAGCCCTTGCGGTTTTACGAGCTGCAAGGAGCTCGGCATGCAACTTAAGCTTCACTACCTCCGTCGAACCCGTTTCGCCCCCTCAAGGTGGAATCATGGTTCCGGAGAATAGAGTTGCAATTGAAGTTTAAACTTAGTATATCTTGACGACGCATTTAAGTCAATGAAGACTGCTTCGTATCGGCGTTGTAAATTTAACCATTTAATTTAAATAGTCAAGCCATGAGGAGCAGATTTCACCCAAGAGCGAAGAACATTTCGCCATATCGAGAAGATACTACTTTTACGCGCAGGAGAATTAACAATGGATTGGCAAAAACAACCGGGGCACGGTGGCCCACCAAAACCACCCGACCTATCTGAATTCTTGAACAAGCTTAAATCCCAGTTTGACTTTGATTTCTTGAAAAAGGGTGGAACTGCGTTTTTTATCTTAATCCCACTTGTCGCATTTCTCCTTTACAATTCGTATTACATTGTTCAGCCACAGGAAGTCGCCGTTGTGCAAAGATTCGGGGCTTATAATCGCACCACTGGCCCAGGCCTTCACTTTAAAATCCCCTTCGGTATTGAAAAGGTGAACAAGGTGCCTACCGGCCGCGTTTTCCAGATGGAGTTCGGTTATCGTACCAAGCAGGCAGGTGTACGATCTAGGTTTATCGAGAAGGGCTTTGAAGAGGAATCTAGAATGCTAACGGGGGATCTCAATATCATCGATCTTCAGTGGACTGTTCAATATAAGATCAACAATCCCGTGGAGTGGCTTTTCAAGGTTGCAGACGTCGATGCAACCATTTATGATGTGTCAGAGTCAGTGATGAGGCGAATCGTTGGGAACCGTTATAGTGACTACGTTCTCACCGTAGGTCGTGCTGAAATAGCAGATGCTGTGAAACAGGAAATGCAGAAAATTTTGAATACATACCAGACGGGAATCAAGATAATAACGGTTAAACTTCAGAATGCCAATCCTCCCGGGCCGGTTAAAGATGCTTTCAATGAAGTAAACGAGGCAAGACAGGAAAAGGAACGGATGATTAATGAAGCTCAAGCCGCTTATAACAAGGAAATTCCCAAAGCTATAGGCCAGGCCAAGCAATCGATCGCCGAAGCAGAAGGGTATGCTCTACAGAGAATCAACAGGGCAAAGGGAGAAAGCGAACGATTTTTATCGGTGTTGAAGGAATATAAGCAATATGAAGACGTGACCAGGAGACGCTTTTACCTTGAAGCTTACCAGGAATTCTTAAAACGGATTAAAAATATTTACGTAGTAGATTCCGAGCAAAAAACCCTTGTACCCTTTATGGATGTCGGGAAGGGAACAGGCGCTGGTGTATTCAAAGGTATGAATCGAATAGGAGCACCAAATGAAAAATAACATGGCTAAAATTATAATTGGGATTTTGCTTCTTATCGGCGTTGTTATTTTCAGCGGCCTTTACGTGGTGGATGAAACCGAACAGGTAGTGATAACCCAGCTCGGAAAACCAGTAGGGGAACCAATTAAAAAAGCAGGAATACACCTCAAGATGCCTTTTATACAGACTGCTCACTATTTTGAAAAAAGGATACTTAAATGGGATGGAAGTCCCAATCAGATTCCCACGAAAGATAAAAAGTACATCTGGGTCGATACGACCGCAAGATGGCGCATAAAAGACCCACTTTTGTTTATGGAAAGAGTCGGAACAATTGAGACGGCTCAGAGCCGGCTTGACGGAATTATTGACTCAGTGGTAAGAGACCACGTTTCTGATAACCTGCTTGTCCAGCTAGTTCGAAGTGAAGGCTGGAAAGAGCAGGAAGAATCTCTTAGCACCGAACTTCTAACGATTGAAAAAACGGCCACTCAAAAACCTCCCGATGAAATGACAGCAAAAAACTTACCCGGACGAGAGATGATTACTCGGGCAATGCTGGCTGATGCATCTAAGCTGGTTCCAAAATACG
>JALSTM010000270.1 GCA_026983715.1 Desulfobacterales bacterium | reverse complement strand
AGTTTCCGCGATTCTTCTCCAACGGTAATCCATTTTATGTAGCAATAGTTGGGATTCTCAGGCGCGGAGGAAGATGTTATGTCAACTAAGGTATAACGGTGGGTGTACAAAGAATCTAGCAGCAGCAGCTAAAACTGTAAGATTGAATAACCAACAACGGAAGGAGGTGAGAGACCGGGGGTGAAAAGAGGTTTAGAGGTTCTTTTATGAGGAATGGCAAACTTTTAGACCACTCACTTTATCGGAAAGGAAGGTGAGATTTCATGAAAGTGACGCGAAGGCAATTTATTAAGATTTCGGGGACAGCAACCGCTGGCCTGGCCTTGATGGGGCTTGGATTTAACTTGAAGCCAGTGGAAGCGTACAGTCTCAAGCTCAGAACCAAAAATGCCAAGCAGACCACCACAATATGTCCGTACTGTGCCGTGGGATGCGGAATCATAGTTCACAGTACGAAAGGGAAAAATGCGAAGGTTATTTATACCGAAGGCGATCCGGATCACCCCATTAATCAGGGTTCCCTGTGTGCCAAAGGGGCAGGACTTTACCAGCTTGTTAACAATGAAAACCGTATCACCAAAGTGTTATACCGTGCTCCTTACAGTGATAAGTGGGAAGAAAAATCGTGGGATTGGGCGTTGACCGAGATTGCTAAAAGGGTGAAAAAAAGCAGGGATGCGAGTTTCAAAGTAAAAAACGAAAAGGGTCAAATTGTAAACAGGACAGAGGGAATCGCACACGTTGGAAGTGCAGCCATCGATAACGAAGAATGTTGGCTGCTGCAGGCCATGATGAGAGCCCTTGGCTTGGTTTACATAGAACACCAGGCCCGTATCTGACACAGCGCGACTGTTGCGGCTCTGGCAGAGTCGTTCGGACGCGGTGCAATGACCAATCACTGGATTGATATCGGCAACAGTGATTGCATTCTTATCATGGGCAGCAACGCTGCCGAGAACCACCCCATTTCTTTTAAGTGGGTCACCAAGGCGATGAAAGAAGGGGCAACTCTCCTCAGTGTTGACCCCAGGTTCACGAGAACTTCCTCAAAGGCCGATTTCTACACATCACTTCGTCCAGGTACCGATACGGCCTTTCTCGGGGGGATGATAAACTACATTCTTTCCAATGATCTTTACTTCAAGGAGTACGTTGCTCATTACACTAACTGCTGTTTCATACTCACTGACAAATACTCATTTAAGGATGGATTGTTCGCTGGCTACAATCCTAAGACCCGCTCATATGATAAATCGTACTGGGCCTTCGAAAAGGATAAAAATGGTATCCCCAAGAAGGACCACACGTTGAAACATCCGAGGTGCGTATTTCAGCAACTCAAAAAGCATTACTCCCGCTATACCCTAGACAAGGTGTCGGCGATAACGGGAACTCCCAAGGAAGATCTTTTGAAGGTCTACAAGACGTACGCAGCTACGGGGAAACCTGACAAAGCTGGTACTATCATGTATGCCATGGGTTGGACGCAGCATACTGTAGGTGTTCAGAATATTCGAGCAATGGCAATAATCCAGCTATTGCTTGGTAACATGGGTGTTGCCGGGGGTGGTGTCAATGCCCTTAGAGGTGAGTCCAACGTGCAGGGTTCAACTGACCACTGCTTACTCTGGCATATCTGGCCAGGTTATCTTAAGACTCCTCGAGCTTCCAACACAACCCTTGCCGTCTATAATAAAAAATGGACACCAACCACGAAGGATCCGTTAAGCGCCAACTGGTGGGGTAACTATCCGAAGTACTCGGTTAGTTTCCTCAAATCAATGTTCGGGGATAAGGCAACGGCAAAGAACGAATTCGGTTACCAGTGGATGCCCAAGGTAGATGATGGTAAGTCGTATTCATGGCTTGATCTTTTTGATGAAATGTACAAAGGGAAATTTACCGGCTTTTTTGCCTGGGGCCAGAATCCCGCCTGTTCAGGTGCCAACGCCAACAAGACTCGCAAGGCACTTGCCAAACTGGATTGGCTGGTAAACGTAAACATTTTTGAAAATGAAACGGGATCTTTCTGGAAGGGTCCCGGAATGGATCCGAAAAAGGTAAAAACTGAAGTCTTCTTCCTCCCTTGTGCTGTGTCCGTTGAAAAAGAAGGCTCAATTACTAACAGCGGTAGATGGATGCAGTGGAGATACAGGGCTGTGGAGCCGAAAGGTGACTCTAGACCCGACGGCGATATTATGATCGAACTGTTTGAAAAGATCCGTGCTCTTTACAAGAAAGAGGGCGGAGCATTCCCTGAACCTATTTTGAGCCTCAAGTGGGATTACACCACAAACGGCAAGTACGATCCTCACAAGGTTGCAAAGGAAATCAACGGTTATTTCCTGAAAGACGTAACGGTAAAAGGAAAGAAGTTCAAAAAAGGCACGCTGGTTCCCAGTTTTGCATATCTCCAGGCAGATGGTTCCACGTCTTCCGGAAACTGGTTGTATTGCCAGAGTTACAACGAAAAAGGAAATAACGCTGCCAGGAGAGTGGCCGTTGACAAGTCAGGGATTGGTCTCTTTTCCGAGTGGTCCTGGTGCTGGCCGGTTAACAGGAGAATCATTTACAACCGAGCCTCGGTTGACCGATACGGTAACCCGTGGAACAAGAAAAAACCGGTTATCAAATGGACTGGAAAGAAGTGGGTTGGAGACGTCCCCGACGGTGGATGGCCTCCAATGTTAACCCCGGATGGCAAGCTAAACCCAAAAACGAAATACCCCTTTATCATGAAACCGGAAGGGCATGCCCACGTCTTTGGTCCTGGTAGAGCAGACGGACCGTTCCCAGAACATTACGAACCGCTAGAATGTCCAGTACCCAAGAACTTGATGAGCAGCCAGTTCCATAATCCAACGATTAAATTGTTTACCACGGATGCTGACGTGTTTAAGACCTGCGATCCGAGGTATCCGTACGTATGTACCACCTACAGGGTAACGGAGCACTGGCAGACAGGAGTAATGACCAGGTGGCAACCCTGGCTGCTGGAGTGCCAGCCTCAGTTGTTCTGCGAGATGGACGAAGAATTGGCCAAGTTGAAGGGTATTAAAAATGCAGACATAGTTATAGTCGAATCTCCCAGAGGAAAGGTGGAAGCCGTGGCGATTGTAACCAAGCGCTTGAGACCTCTGAAGGTCGAAGGAGCGGTTATTCACCAGGTCGGTCTCCCCTATCACTACGGTTGGGTGCATCCGAAGAACGGTGGTGACAGCGCTAACCTGTTGAGCCCTTCCGTTGGTGATCCGAACACCAAGATACCTGAAACCAAAGCCTTTATGGTCAACGTGAGAAAGAAGGGGGTGTAATAAATGGCTGGTAAAAGTTTCTTTATAGATACAACCCGTTGTACAGCTTGCCGGGGTTGCCAGATCGCGTGCAAAAACTGGAACCAAAACAAGGCAAGTCAGACCAAGAACTGGGGTAGTTACCAGAACCCCAAGGACCTAGACGGTAACACGTTCAAGCTTGTCAGGTTCAGTGAAGTAGAAGAAAAGGGTAAGGTTAGATGGTACTTTTTCCCTGACCAATGTAGGCACTGCTTAGAACCACCCTGCAAAGATACTATCGAAGGGTACGTGGAAGGGGCTGTCATCCAGGACAAGGCAACTGGCGCCGTTTTTTATACGGAGAAAACCAAGAAAGCTCCTTACGAGGAAGTGAAAGACGCATGTCCTTACAACATTCCTCGCAAGGCTGCCAGTGGCCAGCTTGTAAAATGCACGATGTGCCTCGACAGGGTATCAGCCGGACTCCTTCCGGCATGTGTAAAAACATGCCCCAGCGGTGCCATGAACTTTGGCGATAGAGATAAAATGCTTGCACTTGCCAAGAAGCGTCTTGCGGAGCTTAAAAAGAAGTATCCCAAGGCCCAGTTGCTTGATGCTGACAGCGTTAGGACGATTTATCTTGTGATTGATGATCCCCAGAAGTATCATAAATTTGCTGTGGCGAGTAATGATCAGAGGGGAATCAGTCGCAAGCTTGCGATGAGAAAGATGTTGAACCCGGCAAGGCGGTTGCTGAAGCCGAGCTTCCTGGGTTAACAAATATTCAAGACCCGGGATAATTGAGCTTTGAAGAGGGGAGGGAAGCGTAATCCCTTTCCTCTTCTTTTTGGAGACAGAATGGCTGGAAAGGGGCGGTAGATGGCTGACTTTCGTGACGAGTATGAGCGTATAAGAAATAATGCAGAACGAATAAGGAAAACAAGAAGTGTTTACGGTGAAATGGTTGATTTTTATGAAAACGTACTTTACCTCATGCTGAAATCGGAAGCAAATGTTAACGTTAAGATTCCCGAGATTTCTAGGGAAATGGTTAAAACCAAATTTACAGAGGGCTTTCCACTTTTAAACAGGGATGATTTTCCGGTGGACAGCGAAGCCGCCGGGAAAGTCTTAAGAAAAATACAAGAATTCATACCCGGGGAAAATAAAGAACTGCAGAAAACTGCGAGCAACCTGTTAATTTTTTTGAAACATTCTGGTAACAAATTCTGGCAACACCTTTTAAAAGGAGAAGAAGAAACCCTTGAAGAAGTGGCTCAAAAGATTCATTCTCCTCTTCACCAGGTGATTTTCCTGGGAATGGTTGCTATCAAGCCGTCTCTTAGGTTTGTAAGGTCGAGATTGGTACCTCTGTTGCCAGATGAATCCACGTGGCGAAAAAATTATTGCCCGGTTTGTGGTTCACTCCCTTCTGTCTTGCTATTGAAGGAAAAGGAAGGCAGAAAGTTTGGTTGTTGTTCATGGTGTGAGCATCAGTGGTTGATGAATAGGATAGAATGCCCTTATTGTCAGAACCAGTTGCAACAGTCTCTTGGTTACATAGCAATTGAAGATGACGAAGTCTACAGGGTGGAATATTGTGAAGACTGCAAATACTATTTTAAGGTGATAGATTGCAGGCCTCTTGAGATAGAACCCGTTGTCGCATTGGAGGAACTTACCACTCTCCACCTTGACATGCTCGCCCAAGAAAAAGGATACAAAATGCCCCCCACCCTTTCTCCGGTTGTATATGGTGGTATCTCGGAAAACTAATCGTCAGACCGGAAACCATTGGGTCTGCCGAAACGGAGAACGAAAACGCTCTTTACTCTGCACAATCCTTGCACTGAGACGGTACTAGTCTTTTCACCGATCAGTTTCTCCAAAATTCATCTACACGGTGCTCGCACATAAAATTGAAGACTGAAGGCCAAGCCTCTCTTTCTGCAAGTGGTATGTAAGGCCTTTTCTGCCCATTTGCTGAGACATCTAGACATATGGAAAACAGGGTCGGAAGACCGGTGAAAAACAGCCTTCCATGCCCTGCAAAAACCTATGCTGCGAACCAAGGAAAGACATGCCTAAAATTCCGGTGGAAATTTAACCCGTTGGCAGGTTCTTTTTGCATACCTCGCAAGACTATAGGCCTCTGCGTACTGGTCGGCAACAACTTCCCACGAAACCACCTCTTCGAGATATCTCCTCAAATTTTCACCGAGCTTGAACCTCAGTTTTTCATCGCATGCAAGTTGAATTACCCTTTGCCTCAACATGTCACGGTTTGTAAATAAAAGTCCACCTTCACTTTCAAGGGTCTGTGCAGTGAGACCCTCTAAGGGTGCCGTGGTAATAAATGGCTTATTTAGGGCTATAATTCTTGCCAGGGTTCCGGACTGTGTCTCGTCCACCGTCGGCAGAACAACAAAGTCACATACCGCCATTACCTTGTAATATAATTCGCCTCGGGGAATGAACTCATAGTAATGGGCAAGACCTTTATGTTCGAGAATTTCCAGTTCGTGCAGATACTTCTTGTAGTCCTTGTAGTGGGCGGGATCCCTTACTGTTCCCGCAGCGAGCAGATCCCAATCTTCCCCTGTTTCGTGCTTTATGGTAGCGGCAATTTCTTCCCACATGCTTGTTAATATGTCCCATCTCTTGTTTGACTGTATCCAGCCTACAAGTCCGACGAGGTGCTTGCCAAAATTTGGAATCCGGTCAAGGCCCAGTTCTTTTCTGAGAACCGGAATGTCTTCGGGAGACCACCGCCTGTCCGGCCGCGCCCCGTGGGGGACGATCATAATGTTTGTTGGCATCTGCCAGTTGTAATTGTTGAAAGTCCACTCAAGTCGCCATTTCTGGTAGTGGCACTTGAAAAATACCACATCAGATCTTTCGCAAAGCTCGTAAATAAAGTTTGCTTCCCATTCCCTCAGCCTTCCGTGAACCGTGTGAGGTTCAACCACGATCGGCCATTCGCAGATGGCATCGAGTAATGTGAGAAAACCCTCGTTGTGATCCCCTTGTCCTCTCTCGTCCACGTATTCGTAGAGCCCGTACTCGTGTTCGATGTGTACGGCATATGGTTTTAACTTGGAAACGAGTTTAGCAACATCTCTCCACCAATCGCGACGTCTTATATCTATTATGGGATAAACGCCATCCCCTTCACCGTCCAGATGGCTTATTACCAGTACTTCTCTTTCGGGAAATTTCTTTTGGATAAATTCCCTTGCTTCTTCGCAGAAGGTCGCAATCCCGCAGAGTCTCGGCGGATAGCTGGAGATCATAACAATAGGTCCCTTTTTTCGCATGGCTGACTCCTCTAGTAAATTACGGGGAAAATCTAATCTAAATTCAGGTTTAAAAAGCAATCAGGTTTGCTATTAAGCCAAGTTGTAGCTGGCCCGGTGTGGTCCAGCAATGCTCGTTAGCTGGTGTTTCGCCAATTCACGTAATCCTGTCAAAAGCGTAGTCTATGCTCAATCCAAGACTCCATTAATTAATTTTGCCCTGGGTCATACGAATAACGCATTTCTGGGAAGATAAAAAACGTAGTTTGTTTTTAATATGTCGTATTGGATTTGAACTTCTATTTTAATCGTTTTGAAAAGTTCATTCAACGTTTCGCATCGATTTATTTTACTTAAGAAAAGGCTAGGACCGTAAAATTCAGGATGAAGAGGCAAAAGGAAGCGGTTAACATTACCATGCCATCTAATGCCCAGTGTACTTCTAAGTTGTATTATTTTTTTGTAAACGCTTCTCAGTAGGTCAGTTCTCAGTATTGGTGCTGTGCTGTTTACAATGCATTCCATCAATCCGGCTAGGTAGTACACCTCAATGGCTCTATGTTCGTCTTTCCGGTAGTCAAAAATTCCGCGTATTGTATAGAAACACCCGTCTGCCAGTGCAAAATGGCTGGGTACAAAGGAAATATGCTTGTGTCCATTTCTGATAGTCTTGATTCGATGCCTTTCGTACTTCTCTGCCTCTCTAGTGGTACACTGAATGGGATTTCCAGATTCCCAGTCGGCCCACCTGAACTTAAATGTTGTTGAACTAATTGTATTATCCGGCACACAATCCTTTGGATCCAGCCGGATTAAATCTCCCATAAGTAACCTATCCGTGCTTGTAGGTTTGCTTCTTTCACAAGTACAAGTGATCTTGCCGAACTTGCTTATCAGAAAAAACAATGCTAAGAGATTCTACTGATTAACCTGGCAGAAATCGTTTTTTTCACTATATCTTAATTCGTATGCTGGTTCAAAGTCTTTGTTTCTCTAATCGAAGAACCAGGGGAAGATGTTCGATGATTTTCAGTGGAGTGCAAAAAGAGTGTTGGGACTGCTTGTTGCGTCTAATCGATAAAACCGTTCACCTTGCCACGGACTCCGAATCACTAAGGGAAAAGGCGCGGGAAGAGGCAATCAAAATTCTGGAAGAAAAATTCCGTCCCGGAGCTATTCCTGCTTTTATTGCTACCGCTTTTCAGGAGAAAATAAGGGAAATAACTGACAACCCAGATCCGTTTCTTGAACTTAAACGAGCGGAGATGAAAACTGCCAAGTCGCTAGCAAAGCTGTTAAAATCCCGCTACCAGGATGACTTCCGCTCTCTTTTTGCATTTTCGGCCCTTGGGAATGCCCTAGATTTTTTTCGTGACCCTGAAGAACTTAGAAAAGATGGAGAAATGGGTATACAATTTTCTATTGATGATTTAGAATTTGTTGAGAGTTTCTTGACAGAGACCGGGGGTAAGGTTTTGATTTTAGCCGATAATGCCGGTGAAATCTATTTCGATATGCCCCTGCTTGAATACCTAGAGAAAATTGGTTGTGAACCGGTATACGTTGTCAAGGGAGGGCCAGCTCAAAATGACCTTACCATCGAAGACGTAAAATGGGCTGGCTTTAATGAAAGCGTAATGCCCGTGATTTCTCATGGCGCAGCTGTTGTGGGAATCGATCTGTCAAAGGTGTCAGATGATTTCAAGGAGTTGCTCCGTGTCGCTAGTCTAATAGTAGGTAAGGGCATGGGGCATTATGAAACAATGAGTCACATTACGCTTAGAGAAAAGACGCTTTTTTTGCTTAAAGCCAAGTGTAGACCCGTGGCAAGTTCGCTCGGTGTAGAAAAGGATGAATTTGTTGCTTGTTGGGGGAGGTTATGGAAAAGGAATTGATAGTGAAACAGATAGAAAAGGAAGTTGGGCGAATTCCAAAAGAATTTAAAACGAATCGAGTAATTAAGGGTGTGATTCAATGCGTGCTGTACCAGATCTGCATATCGGAAGGACTTCAGCCGGTTCCGAATTATTCGCACCCGAAATTTAGAGATACATCTGTTGACTTGATAGCTCTGGATCAAGACCTTGCAGTCGCCTACGCCTTCGCAATAGATCAGACTGTCACCCTTCAAGGGGTTAAGGGTTTGAAATTTTTTGAAGATTCTACGAAATATTTCATAACATTTTCCAGGCTCAAGAAGAAGGTAGATGAGAGCAAGTTTTTTCTTGAACCTCAAATGGAGCACGTACACATTTCTTGGTAGTGGGTAAATTCCGTGTAGAATTGGTAACTTGGTCCGTTGTTAGGTAAGAGAATAATGCGTTGGTTCATTTTTTTGTTGATTTATGAACGTCTTCATGATAAAAGTTGGCCAATGGTTTTGGGAGAAACCATTGAAAGCGGTGATAATAGCTGTTCGAACTGAATTTCGACCTACATTTTGCCTTTCAATTACATGACCCTGGTGAGCTCCCTCGGTAGCGAGAGAACTCAAGCTGGATCAGCCGCGAAATTAACTCCCCTATCTCCCACGCAGACTGTACGAAAAATTCTGGTTGTTCGTGGTCAAGACATGCGGTGCAACACCGAGTGGATTGCCAGTGGTGTTCTGTAGCGCATTGTCGTGGCGGCGCACAGGAGTAGCATCCAAGGTGGCGGGACCAGGTTCTTTTGTAGATATGGCCCGGCGGCGTTGTGGTGTATCAACTTTACAGGGAACCTGCATCTCGAAGGGGAGTTCTGAACGTTTGCCCTGAAGTACAAGTAAAAAGGTGACATTAAGAATTGGATCGCAAACGTTCGGTGGAGAAGATTTTCAAGAAAGGGGGTGATAGGTGATAGGCAAGGGTCGGGTGGATTACAAAACCGCCCTCCTCCCGGTATGTTCCTTTAGACGAACTAGTTTTTCAATGATACAAAGTGGAATTGAAACTCTACTTTGCAGTGGCTTATTAGTCTATTTTCTGTGAAAGTCTATTCTATCTGGTCGTACGTGGATCTTCTTAAAGACTTTCATCCTTTGTTGCCGCTGGTCCGATGTGGGCCGGCGACGGTTACAAGTCAACAAGTATGGTGCTCTGTCCTTTAACAGCGCAACGGGTAGCACACGGACAGAGGGCTTTTTTTAATCAAGTAACGATGTCAGGCCCTACTATAGCAAAGTTGTTCGATGGGATTTACCGGGAACAAAGTTGTATCAACACGAAAGAAGGGAGGAAAAACTATGTCGATAGGTTTTGGGAAGTATGCAAAAGGGTACAACAAACCGGTAGACAAGCTGCCTGGTAGAGCATGGGTGACCATTTTTGCAGGCACTACCATCAACCTTTGTCTTGGTTGTCTGTATGCTTGGTCCGTTTGGCTCAAGTATCTCACAGACAAAGAGTACATGCTGGCTCACGGCTGGGCTCACGCTTTTACAGCCGAGCAAGCTTCCAACCCAAAGTCTCTTTGTATTTTGATTTTTGCCCTCCTCATGATCCCTGGCGGTAAGATTCAGGATAAGTATGGACCTACGGTGGCCGCCACAATTGGTGCTATCGCCATGGGTATCGGGATGATTATTGCCGGTACGGCGAAATCCTATGCTGGTATCCTGTGGGGATTTGGGTTGCTTGGCGGTATAGCAATGGGGGTCGCTTATGCTGCTCCGGTTCCTGCAACCGGCAAATGGGTTGGGCCTCACCAGAGAGGTCTTACACTTGGTCTAACGGTTGCGGGTTACGGAGGCGCTGCTTTCTATGTGGCTCCCTTGATTAAGTACATTATCGTTAATTATTCCCTTTCCGCTTCATTCGTGGTTCTGGGAATTGCATACCTGATCATTATTTTCTTCTGTGGGTTGCTGCTTAAATGGCCTGAACCAGGATATGAACCTCCCAAGCCTCCGAAGGAATGGGTCGAGAAGCAGGCCAAGACGTCCACTTCAACCGTTCAAGATTGGACCGCCGGTGAGATGGTGAAGACCTGGCAGTTTTATGCGCTTGTAGCACTTTTCTGCCTAAACACCCAGGCGGGTCTCCTTATCATCGGCCATGCCGCCAAGTTCATTAAACCTCTTTTGGCTTCAGGATACATTCTTGTTTCAGCTGGTGGTTTGATGAATGCTCTTGGCCGTGTTGGTACCGGTAAATACTCTGACATTATTGGTAGAGACAAGGCATACATGTTAAACGCGGCTGCAGCAGCAGTATGTATGTTCGCACTTCCGACCATTCTTGTCTCAAAGAATCTGTTCTTGGCGTTCCTAGCCTGTATGATTGCTTACTGGGTATACGGTGGTGGACTTGCACTTCTGCCATCCTACACTGCAGACTTCTACGGAACGAAGAATCTGGGTTTCAACTACGGCCTGGTGTTCATCGGTTGGGGTCTTGGTGCATTCATGCCCAAGCTTGCCGGTCATATTAAAGACGTAACAGGGAAGTACGACGAAGCTTTCTACATTGCCGGCGGCCTGCTGGTAGTAGCGATCTTCCTTGCCTTGATTACCAAGAGGCCAAGAAAAGCAGCTGCTTAGCTTGTAACTTGCTGAGCGGTTAATCATGGGCAGGAAAGATTTTGTCTTTCCTGCCCTTTTTTGTATCACAATACTTCAAACTCTTTTTTTCACATCTCAGTAGGCAACAAAACTACCCACAGCTTTAACTACCGGATTCATAATTTCTCTCAAAAAGGGATGCCCAGACAATCGATCAAAAAGTACCATTGTAAGGATGATGTAGGGACCGGCCTTTGAAAAGATTTTCCATGCTCGATCACTCGGCAGAAGTAAATAGATGAACCTGGATGCTGCAAAAGGTGGAATTGGTATAATATGATACGCCGTGATGGTGACACTCAGGCCGAGGAGAATATCTACAACCTTGTCGCTCCATAAAAAGTATTTTACATACGCGGCAGTTAGAGCCAGGGTCAGACTTGCGAAAGGTGGCACGAGAGAAATCAAAAACCACCATGGTTTTTGTTTGTTAAGACTAAGTTTGTGGCCTGTAGTCTGTCTTCCCCAGCCAAATCCCCCGAGAAAGAAGACAATAGTTCCTATGATATCCAGGTTTGTGAAAGGGTTAAAATCATAAATTCGACTTTCCTCTTGAGGTTCATCGGCAAGGGATAAAGCAAAAAAACGCATGAACCCTGACCCGAAAGCCACATTTGCCAGGATAGCCACACAAAAGTAAAGCAATTCCTCATGGGTTAGGGACATGAAGTAAAAATCTATTGCGTGAAACTTGGGCATATGCACCTCGTAAATCCCGGTATCTCATCACACGTACCGTTTTTTCCCGGCATATTTGTGATAAGGAAATTACATGTGCCCCTTTCAAAAGAGCAATTCCTTGAATGTTTTTCGTAACCATGAATCGTACCACGACACAACGTAATTTCTCCCGAGCAGTGGGATAAGAATCAAGCTAAAGAGATACAGATCTGGTACCTTCAGATAATCAAGTACTACTAAAAGGCTTACCACCGTAAGAGATAGTGTAATGTTGGATAAAAAGCCAGCAAGTTGCCCGATTCGCAAGTTCATATAGTCAGAAAGTTTACCTTCGTCAAAAGTGATCTTACCTCCTTTTCTCTCTAGATACATTTACACTCTCCGTCATCTGGGGAAATTTGAGCGAAACTTCCTTCTTCCTTGCCATTGGTAGGCCAAGGATGATTGACGTTGTTGATGCTGCGTTCCATAAAGGTTAGTTGTGCCCGCGTTTGATGATTAAGTTTTCTCTGAGCCATTGTGTGACCCCGGGAAATAGTATAGAGATAAAAATGCCGACACACCCAACCACCTTGTGTAACAAACTGATATTTGGGGTTATATATAAAGTGTACTTCCATTGCAACGGAAAAAGGGAAGAAGAGAGCAAGACAAATTCAAGGGGGCAATAAATTGAAACGCAAAATACTGGTAATCGAAAACGACCAGGAGAAACTTGATAGCGTATCAAGCATACTATCTGATGCCGGGCACGTGGTCTTCTGGGCACGGGACGAAAGTGATGCTATCGAAGTTGCGGAAAGAATACGTCCGGACGCTATTGTACTTTTTGTTCAAAGCAACGGACTTGATGGCTTCAGGATTTTCCGCAAGTTGAAGAACCGTGGCACAACAAGAGATTTTGGAATATTGCTTGTTATTGAAAAATTTGCGGAAGATTTTGTGGCTAAAGCGGTCAAATTGGGGGCTGCTGATTACGTTGTCTTGCCTGTATCCGATGAGGAATTCCTGAGAAGGGTAAACGTAGTGGCGCGGACTGCGGAAGAAAAGCTTAAAGAACAACGGGCTATTTCCCGCTACCGGCAACTCTTTGATGGTGAAACCCATGGTTTCTTTTTGAGCACCTCCGATGGCAAGTTTCTCGACTGTAACGAAACCCTCGTTCGTATGCTGGGATACGATAGCAAGGAGGAATTACTCCAAATAAACATAGAAAAAGACCTCTACTGGGATGCGGAGGATAGAAAACGCTTCAAGGAAGCGATAGAAAATGCTGGCAGAATAGAGGGTATGTGTGTGAATTTTAAGAGAAAGGACGGAGAAAAGATTTCTATCCTGATTACAGGTGAGGTTCTTCATGACGAAAAGGGCAAAATCATAGCATACCAGGGTAAGAACGTAGAGGTGAGCGAAGGTAGTGCTGTCTGCACAAAAGATCCTAGGGAAACTCCGAAGGAAGGATACGTTAGGAATTTTCTAAAGCAGCTAATTCCTGCCCTTCCTTTTGGTGGTCATCTGATGTCTTTTATGAAAATTACGGAGCTGATTGGCGAACGATACGAGAAAGTAAAACGCCTTGGAATAGGGAGTTTCGGTGAGGTATGGAAGGTGAGAGACATGGAAGTTGCGGACCAGGATTTCTTCCTCGTTGCGAAAATACCGCTGGAGAAAAAGCTCAATGTTCAATTTAAAAGGGAGGCCAGGATACTTGAAAAGCTACTGGGTCACCCTAATGCGGTTAAAATTGAAGACGTCGTCTATCATAGAGACCTCTTTGTCATAATACAGGAATACGTGGAGGGTGAAACTCTTGAAAGAAAGTTAGTTCATGGCCTTGACCCTCGAGAAATAGAACCTATCGTTCGCCAGCTTATTGATGTGGTAGCGTATGCACATAGTTTTCAAATTGCCCATAGGGACCTGAAACCTGAAAATATCGTGGTGCAGGAACGAGGCACTATAAAGTTGCTTGATTTTGGCTCGGCAAAGGATCTCTCCCGTGAAAGTTTTGGGAGTACCATTATTGGTTCAAGGCCCTACATGGCGCCAGAACAAATTATGGGTAAGAGCGGTATAGCAAGCGATGTGTGGGCCATTGGTGTTATAATGTACCTTTTGTATACTTCCTATCTTCCTTTCTATCACGAGGTACAGGAAGACTTGGTGGACCTCATACTCAACTATGAACCTGTGGCCCCTAGTGAATTTACCCCTGATATAGATAGGAACATTGAGAAAATAATTCTTAAGTGTCTGAAAAAGGACTTAGAAGAGAGATATAAAAATGCCATAGAGCTAAAGGAAGATTTACTAAGTACCATCCCTGACTACGGTGAACACCCACCACGCTTAGGAGCTCATACTACCGATCGTAATGGGCGCTAACGTCACATATCATAATGAGAATATCCGCGTTTCGCCCTTCTTTGTCCTTTATTAGGTCTTCAATAACTGCCTTACACGAAAACCCGGCATTCTTGAACGCAGATATAGCCCCCCTGGAATCCAGCGGTACCTCAGCCCATAACTTTTCCAGTCCGAACTCTGATGCCAGATCAACGATCTCGTTTAACATCAGGGTGGCCAGTCCTAGCTTCTGATATTCAGGTGATACCACAATTCTGACCTTCCCAAGATGTCTTTTCCACCCGAATGGAACTCGGTGAAGAGTAACGTCGGCAACAATTTTATTTTCTACGAGAGCAAGCAACGGAAAAACTCTTTGGTAGTCAAGATTCGCGGCCCAGCTTCTTACAATTGATTCGTCACGTACGTTATGCCTTACAAATAACAAAAGTTCGTCAGGAAGGCTTTTAAAGAAGTTTACCAGCGCGTCCGCGTCCTCCTTGACCATGGGGCGCAGTGTGACTTTTGTTCCGTTCTTGAGTTTCCCTTCCTTGGCAACGTCCTTCATAAGTTTCCCCCTCCAGGTACAATTGATGCGTCAGTACACTACGGTTTATTGTTTAATTACACTCCTTCAGCCAGCCTTTCGGCTAAAAAAGATGGCAATCCAGACTTCAAGATTTTTTGCTGCGCCTTGTATAGATCGTAAGGTACAAGGTGAAAAGTAATCTTCGTTTCATCCGGTTCAAAGATTATGAAAGATGCTCTCCAGTCGTTCTGCCTGGGTTGTCCTACGCTCCCCGGGTTAATCAGATACATTTTTTCTGGATCAAGGATCAAAGTCGTTTCGTGAGGATTTAGCTGTTGAACTTTCCCCCTCACATCTCTCACCCACACAGCCTGCCTGTGAGTGTGGCCAAAAAAACATATCCTTATACTTTTGTAGTCCCTTCTCATGGCATTAAACATTCGCCTTGCCTGAAAGGGTTTTACAATGTAACTATCGTTGCTTTTCAGGGTACCATGGCATGCAATAAACCTATCCCACAGGATTGTAAAAAAAGGAAGATTCTTAAGATATTCAGCGTTTTGCTCCGATAATTTGGATTGTGTCCAGCGTATTGCCATGTTTGCAAATACATTGAAAGATTCTCTGGAAGCAAGATCATAAACGGCTGCATCATGATTGCCTGAAACGCTGATGGTTGCGCATCGTCTTATCTCGGTAATGCATTCGTCGGGACTTGCATTGTAACCAACAATGTCCCCGAGATTCACCACAGCTTCAACTTTCTCTTTCTCGATCTTTCTCAAAACTGCGTGCAATGCTTCGAGATTGGAATGAATATCAGATATTATGGCAATCTTCATCCTGTGTCATTTACTTGCTATGAATATATTTTCTGATCTGGCCAAGGACTATTTTCATTATGTCTTTCGGCTCTTTTATTCCGTAAACAGATACGTTTTTCATTTTTCTGGCTGCCTGTTGAAACCTTTCAACCCCCTTCTTCTCCCCAATGTACACGGCGGTGACCCTGACCTTTTCGAGGCCGGTGAATAACCGGATCAAGTGTTCAAGGTTTGTAATCTCCATATCAGTAATAAGGAAAATATCAAGTTCTTTGTCGTTAATAACTTCGGCTAGGAGTCTGACTTCTATGGCTGTTCCCCCTCCGAAATATGTGCAGAGGGCTTCGTATATTTCCATCCTGTTTCTACTATTTAGAAGTAACTTTTTGTTCCCGGCCGGGGCATCACTAAAGTTGTACACCGAAACCCTCGATCCTTCTCTTAGGTAAGCATCCGCTGCACAACTGGCCCCGAGGACAGCATAAGATAGTTTTTGGGAAGGATTCGGCATACTACCCGATGAGTCAATAAGAATCATGCAATCCGGAACTTTTTCCTGATAACAGTGTATTTCTCCTTCTCTTTTTTTCCATTTAACCGTGATAGTAGGAAGAATTCTTCCCATACTGTTCCAAATATCAATGTCATAGAAAGGATCTGAAACGCTCCATTTCTCGTGAGAAAAGGGATAAAGTGATCCGTCTTTTCTTATATCCCTTTTTCTTACTTGCATCCGGTACTTTTCGGCAAGAGACATGTAAAAAAACGGGTTTACCTTTGTCTCGTAGCCCAGACCTCGCCCCATCTGCCTTTTGGAGTCCCCGTTTTGAGACTGACCATAGGCATCTTTTACCTTTGAGAAAATGCTGGCAAAAGTTGCGGGATTTTCGAGATCCTGGGCTAGGGTGCGGAAAGATTCAGAAAATTCGGTAGAGCCAAAGGTTTCCATGTCGTGAAATCCCATCAATGGTTCAGGCAAGGTGGACCCTGTAGGAAGAAGGCGAGGAAGATTAGCTCTAAGTGCCCGGGTAAACTTCCTTATGTTTCTAAACCAGCGGGATTTATCTAGGTAGTCAATATCTGCGAGATACTCAATTGTCGTTTTACTCAGAACCGTGTCCGCTGGTACCGAAGCAATGTTCCATGCGATTGAGTAGATGGATAATTTTACTTCAAGATGTGGATTGCGTGGGCCAATTGCCTTCAAGATGTGGTGAGTCTTATCCCACCTGTGAAGGAAACAATGGTAATCCACGACGATGTCAAGAAATAGGTCCGTGACGAAGCGAGCATATGACGGGTCTTGGATAGTTTTTGCCGCCTCGGAAAAGAGTAGAACGTGAGTTCTTAGGTCCCAGGGGCAAACAGCGTGGTGAGCCAGGCCATGAGTCAGAATAACTTCCAACATGTCTGAAACCGGAATCGTGTGATTATGGTTATTGAGGAATCTAGCGTTGATAAGAATTCTTCTCTTTTTTATTCTCATGGCTGGCCACGAAGATGAAAACTCGAGGATTTTGGGCTCAGGGCATTCCGGGTAGAAAAAGCGTTTTCTTACTATTTTCCATGTGTCTGCCAACAAAATTTCGGGGTCTTTGGGGTGCATATTGAAAAGTCTGTGAAACTTCTTAATGGAATCAGTTAAGATTTCAAGTGTTGCTTTCCTTGTAATATTCAACAACGGTGCCTTTTGCCGAGATACCCACGCTTTCTATCTTACCGGTTACCAAGAAACTTCCGGATCTCATCCATTCACAAGCAAATCTCCCGCAGCTGCCGTTTATCTGTATTTTTCCTCTTCCCATTCCAAGAGCCGCCCAATCTCTAATATTACCGTTGACAATTATAGTCCCCCCCGACAGGTTTGTCCCGAGAAAATCCCCTGCATTTCCGTCAATTTCTAATTTTTTCTTTTCTGCAAGTCTGTACCCGATAAAATGAAGAAGCTTGTTCGGATGAGGAAACTCTAGAAAAAAAAGTTCCCTCGGGCTTGTGTTAATGATAGCAGATAGCAGTAAACCGCCCAAAACAGAGTCCGCAGAACCGTGCAAGCGCTCCGTGCACAAGAAGTAACAGAAATCCTCTGTCATGCTTGCAGTAAAGTTGTGACCAGCAACGGTATCTGCTATTTCTTTATATAATCTTTCGATGCTCTTGTGACTTAACAATAAACCCAGCGTCTGATTTTTTCTTGGGGAGAACCTTTCAAAAAGGGAAATAAGCGGAGTAATGTCAGAGGTACGAGATGTTTTGTTATGTAGATAGTTAGTTTGAGATAGATCTTCTTTCCCAAAATTCCTGAAGGCTTCAAAAGGATTTTTCATGGATTGTCTATTTCCGTGGTAGGTTTTCTCCTTCCACTTCAAGGTTGAGCTTTGGCTTTCTAAAAAATCTTTCTGTGTTCGAATCGGTAAAGTTCACCGGGGCATCTGGTAGCAACACAAGAAATAGTGCTTCGAGCTTATTCCTCGATAACTCTAAGACAATCCTGTGGAAAGCGATGAGTACCTTTGTCTTCCAAGGTCACTTCAATAAGAGCTTCAGGATCATTTTTGCTCGTATCCGGGTCTGTAATTATACCCTGAAGACCGATGTATTGATCCATGTAGTTTTCCCAGCTCTCGTCATTAGATTTCCTGAAGATTTCAACTTTTTGGCCTCTTCTAAAAGTTGGCATTATTTACCCCCTTGGGAATTTACAATAATGTTAGTTGAACGGCCTTTGAAGTTGGAGCCTGGTGAAAGCTCCTGTTTGGAATCATATTTTTCTAATTGTAAAAAGTTTTTCACCTCCTTTCAACCATCAGGTACTCTACTTCGTGTTGGGAGGGACACCATTCTCGACGTATGATTTAGCTGCTACTTTCCGGGCACACGCCACGCAAAGAACAGAGCCTTCCGGGATTCCCTTCAAATTACCAAGTCTTTCCATGATGTAATCATGATAGCGTGCCGGTCCGAGAACGGCGCCGCATTCCTGGCAGTATTCCAGTTTGAGCCGATTAAGGACGGTTCCGCATAGAGAAAGCACTCTCTCTCCGTCCCTGTCTTCGATTCTCATGGCATCGTTGGGGCAATTCGTGGCGCATGCACCACAGAGTATACACTTCTCCGCAGTACTTCTGAAATCGGTTTTTACATTGGTCTCAATGTCAAAATGTCCCATTTGAAGGGCATCCACCTTCATTTGGTCTCTACATATTTCAACACAAAGACCACATCTTCTGCATATATCGCACCTGAGACATCTCAAAGCTTCTTCTCGAGCCTGTTCGGGTGATAGTCCCAGTTCTACTTGCTGGAAAGTTATACGTCTTCTATCCACGTTAAGTAGTGGCATGGTAGGTCTCTGCAGCCTCATTTTAGTGGACGCAGAAGTTTCGATAGGTTCCAGTCTTCTGTGTCTAACAGGCACCGGGGGCATCTTGGGTTGTGGTATTCCCTGGAGGTAACGATCTATGGCCTCAGCTGCCCTCTTTCCGCCTCCAATCGCCTCGATAACGGTTGCCGGTCCTGTAACAACATCTCCTGCAGCAAAAACGCCTTCAACTGACGTTTCCATCGTAACGGTATTTACGGTTATTGTCCCGCGCTTTGTCCAGTTCAATCCCTCAAGCGTAACCAAGCCTTCTTTTTGTACCGCCTGGCCTATGGCTGAAATAACGGCATCAACTTCTATGTAGTGATCGCTGTTCTCTATGGGCACCGGTCTCCTTCTGCCTCTTTCGTCTGGTTCCCCTAGTCTCGCCCTAACGCAATGAAGGGCAGTTACCTTATTTCTTGCCCCTATGACCGCAACCGGGATTGTTAGAAACACAAAATTAACTCCTTCTTCTTCTCCCTGCCTTACTTCTTCTTCGTGAGCAGGCATCTCGGAGTGTGAACGCCGGTAAACAACGGTCACCTCTTCGCAACCTAGCCTGATGCATGTTCTTGCGGCATCAATGGCTACGTTACCACCGCCGATGATGGCAACCCTTTTTCCCGGTATGTGCCTGTTGCCAAGTGCCACCTCTCTAAGGAAATCTACAGCACTTATAACCTGGGGGTAGTCGTCCTCCCCAGGTATGTTAAGTTTATATGATCCATGGGCACCAATTGTTACAAGAAAGGCTTCAAAGCCTTCATCGCGGAGTTCGTCAAGGGTTACATCCTTACCGAGTCTTGTGTTGAGGCGAATTTCTACTCCCAGTTCTTCTATCATGGACACTTCCCGGTCGATTACCTCCCGAGGTAGCCTGTAGCGAGGTATGCCCACCATCATCATGCCGCCGGCAACCGGCAGCGCTTCAATAATGGTAACTCGGTAACCCTTTAGAGCGAGGTAATACGCCGCAGTCATCCCTGCGGGACCAGCACCAACTATACAAACTTTCCTGTGGTTATCAGGTGCCTTTGGTGGGTTCTTGTACTTCATCTGCGACATGGCTCGCTCAGCGGCGTATCCCTTGAGATCCTTAATTGCTATCGGCCTGTCTATTTTTCCACGTACACATATAAATTCGCAAGGGTGTGTACATACGAGGCCACAAACCCATGGAAAAGGGTTGTCTTCTCTGATTATCTCTATTGCTTCCGCTTCCCTCCCCAGGCCTATCAGGGTCACGTAGCTGGGGATATCAAGACCTGCCGGACAGGCCATCTGGCAAGGAGATGGGGCCAGTTTTACACATTCTCCCGTGGGGCAGTTCCTTGTCTCTACGTGGCTAACAAACGCTTCTTTTGCTTCCTTTAAAGCGCTCAGAACCATCTCTCCTGTTTCTGTCGTATCATCGTCTATATTTTCGGCAACCATTTTCTGAGCGATACTTTCTATGGCGGGAAGATGCTCTGATCCGGCCCGTCCCCAAGAAATGTCTTCCAGCAGTTTCAGTATTTCTTCTGCCAGGTATCTCCCTCGGGGGTGAGCAAGCCGCCCCCATGAAATAATTCCTCTGAGTCTTTCCGCTGTTTGAGCAACCTTACAACCATATTCTGCCATACAAATTCCCCCTAGTCTCTTTTATGGATAATCTTGGAATAGAAGAAATGTCTTAAATCAAACAACCTTCCCCGCGATGAGCCATGCTGGGTGGGGAGCGTTCGTGCTAGTTTGAGAAAAACAACCTCAGCTTGCAACGGCACAATCCGGAAGGTTATTCGAGCATGACCTTACTTCAAATACGCATTACTCGGAACACCCGGAATCCTTTTCCACGGTGGAATTGGAGTATAAGGTAATAAGAATTGGGCGTCAAGAAAAAAGTCTACTACTTTACCGTGGAAACTTGACATCCGGAAGTTATAAAAAAAGAAGTTTATCCAAGTTTCGGTATGTCCGTAATTTATCATTAGGATGAAAAAAATTACCGGGAGACACCATATTTAAAAGTTCTTCTCAAAAAATTGATAACTACCTGAAAGTAGTAACCTGATTATCAATTGCGCCCACACGGAAGCCTTTTGGCTATCGGGATCCACTTGGCCTGACCAAGATGCTTTTATGAGTCTAATTACACTGTGTTTTTCGCTGGTAAACGGAACATAGTGAAATGTAGAAAAATCAATTTGAAAAATCGAACCCCGGTGGCAACTTTCCCTCTTTGCTGGTGCCTCCTAGTTTAAGTTCTAATTTTCGACTTTTTGCTGCTTGTCTATAAGATCCATGTGCAAGGCGCACTTCTCCGAATACCTCTACCACTATGGCCTTTTTCCCGTTAACGGGACAGTGGCTTTCGCAGTATCCGCAACCACTGCACTTTCTTGCATCAACCCTAGGAACTCTGTTTTTCCTGTTTCCCACAGCGATAAAAGTAACCGCATCGTAAGGGCATACTTCGTCGCATACTAAGCATTTGCGATCATGTTCCCAGGCAAGGCAGCGGTTCTTGTAAATCCGGGCAGTACCTATTTTGCAGTAGATCTTATCCGCCAGCGATAGGGGCCTAATCGCACCAGTGGGACAAGCCTGACCACATGCAGCACAGTCTTTGTCACATGGAGCAAAAGAACTGGTAACTTTTGGAGTCCATATGGCTTCAAGGCCGGCTTCAAACCATATGGGTTGAAGAGTGTTGGTGGGGCATGCGAAGATACACTCATAGCATCTTGCACACTTTTTAAGAAAATCTCCTTCCGGTATTGAACCCGGCGGACGAACCGGATGGGATAACCCCCCTTTGCCATTTACGTCCTTTGAAGTCCCGCGAGACGGATTTGTGTAAAAGAGGAGACCAGAGAGAATCCCTCCAACCCCCCAGCCGAAAAAGTTTCTACGTTCTTGCTTGAAAATTGGGGTTATTCGTGGTTTTGAAGGTGTAAAGGCGAAGCGTATGGCATGCTCGGGACATATTTTGGAGCACTTCAAGCACGATAGGCATTCTTCATGAAGTGTGGTAGCAGGATCCTCGGCAATGGCCTTCATGGGGCATCTTTTCTGACAGATTCCGCAACGGGTACATTTTTCGTGGTAGACAGTTCTTCTTATCACCGGCGCACTAGAAAAAAGAGCAAGGACAGCACCGGAAGGGCAGAGATAACGGCACCAGAATCTTGGTGAAATTAATGCCAGAGTAAATATACCGGAGACGAAAAAGGCGACAAAAAAATTTGTAGCAAATACATGCTGTTTAACGGACAGGTAGTATAGACTTTGGATGTTTAAAAGACTTGCCAGCGGCCGTATAAGTTCCAACAGAGTATTTGTTATAAGGGATGTAATGGGGTAGAGAACCGAAACAAAAAAACGATTAATTAAGGAGATGGGAGCTAGGTAGAAGTAAAGGTTAATTCCGACTATAGCCGATCCTGTACAAAATAAAAGAAAGGCATACTTTACCCATCTCCATTTTTTGGTACCCGGGTTGTCGAACCCGTTGATTCTGTTACCCTTAAAGTGTTTTTTTGTAATCCAATCAACCGTATCAATGGCAATTCCCATAGGACAGATCCATCCGCAAAAAACTCTCCCTAGGAAAAAAGGTAAGAGGATCAGCGCAAGTCCGATAATCAATCTCGGTGGAATTGAACGTGTAGCTATGGAAGTGCCTGCAGCGATTATCGGATCAATGCGGAGATAGAAGTCGGGGTAAAAGACAGTACCTATATTAAGAACGCTAAGAAGAAGTAGAAGGTAGCATACCGCACTTATTGCCTGAACTATTCTTTGAGCTCTTGGTGCCGGGAATTTCATGCGCGATAGATGCCCGATCTAGATTGAAGGTTTACAGCTTATCTCAGAATTATACTTTTACCTTCCTGATCTTGAGGTTCTCCCAATCAATGCGCCCAAGACCCCTCTTTGCCGCCTCGGCAATATGTTTTACTTGTTGAGGCTTTACTTTTCTGCCGTACCATTCACCAAGGGACACAGTAGCCGCGTCGGCAGCAACCATGTCTGTAGAAGCAATTACTATCTTGGGATGTAACACCTTTCCCGGACCTCCTGGCCCATGGTCCGAAAGAAGCCTTGTGGCGTCTATGATTACGAGATCGGGTTTAACGCGAAATGCAAGGTCCACGATGGCCGTGTGCAAATCGTAAATCGCATGAAATACCATCCTGTTTTTTATTACCCCCATCATACCTTTCATTGAAAGGCTAACCCCCGCGGCAGAATGACTCTTGGCTACCGGTGCCGCTATAAAAACATCCGCATCCAGAACTGGCTCAAGAATTCTGGTCTCTTTCAACTGTTTTCCCTCAGGTATGGTAACATGCCTAAAAAACCTGGAAGATGTCAACGGCTTAACCAGGGTGTCCGGTACCATTTCACACACCTTGATGCCGGTTTTCTCAAGGCATGCTTCTTCCCTATGAAGCACGTTGTCCACTATCGTTATCTGTTTCGCACCGGCTTTCTTTGCTTCTTCAGCTATCGCTTTGACTACTTCGGGGTGAGTAGTGGTTGCTGCTTCAGGTGGGTTTGCGAAGCTAAAATTGGGTTTTATGCAGACCTTCTGTCCCTGTTTTACGAATCTTTTCATTCCCCCGATTGCATTTATTGCTGCAATTGTTGCTGCCCCGGGGTCTCCGTGTGCAAAAACGAGGTCAGGACACGTATCAACGACCGGAACTTTTGCCGGGAAACCTAGAGCCGGAAACATCATAATTGACGCGCCTAGTGCACCCGATACAAGAAAATCGCGCCTTGTTATGTTTTTCATCTTAATTCCTCCATGGTGCTTATTGGTTAATGTGCAACCTAACATGTAAACTTAAATATATCCCAGATCTGTAGAAAGTAAAATTTTTGATTTTTTATGACTTGAAACAATTTTCGGCGATTCCCTTGCGTGGAACACCGGAAGTGATTAGATTTGTTTGTAACGATTGATCTTAACAATAACTAGAGGGCACGTGAAGAGATGGATTTTGAGATTTGTTTTGAAGATGAAAAGGGATACTACGTAATCAAAACCAGTGGAGAAACCACCCCTAGTGACGTGGAAAAGTCTTTAAGAAGTGTATTCAGTCATCAGTGCTGGCGACCCGGAATGAGTATAATGTTCGACAACAGGCGTGAAGATTTAACCAAGTTATCGAGCTACGACATAAAACTGATATCGCTTAAGTTTCTAAAATTTAATGACCAGCTAGCAGGTAGCAAAGTTGCCCTCGTCATGCCAGGGGATCTTTCTTATGGGCTTGCGCGTATGTGGGAACTTTACACAGAAAGGACTGCCTCGTTTAAGACTTCAGTTTTTCGATCAATTGAGAATGCGAGCAAATGGATAGCAGAGAACCAACCATAGTTCAATGATGCCGAAGGGGAGACTCGAACTCCCACGGGGCAACCCCCACTAGACCCTGAACCTAGCGCGTCTACCAGTTCCGCCACTTCGGCATTCTCTTTCTAAAAACATGTTGCAAACTCAACTACTATAAAGTATTCTATCGTGGTTTTTTTGTCAAGAGACATGTTTGTTCAGGAGGGTTACAGGAGGAAATGAAAGTTATCAACGGACTTGAAAACATCTCGGAGCCCTTTAAAAATCCAGTTCTTACCATAGGCAATTTTGACGGCGTCCATCTCGGGCATCAGCAACTTTTCAAGCATGTAATAAAACGTGCTAAGGAAATAGGCGGGGAAGCCATCGTCATGACTTTCTATCCTCACCCCCTGAAGGTTTTAAGGCCCGACAATAGCGGTCCCCCAGTGATTACGTGTCATAACCAGAAAATAAGGTTGATAGAACAATGCGGCATAGATGCTGTTATCACTGTCAATTTTACGAAAGACTTTGCCCGTCTCAGTGCGAAGGAGTTTGTTGAAGATATTCTGTGGAAAAAAATTGGTCTCAAGATTATTGTTGTCGGTTGGGATTACCAGTTTGGGCGAAACAGGGAAGGTAATATCGAGTTTCTTAAAAAAGAAGGGGAAAGACTGGGATTTGCCGTGGAAGTCCTCGACTCGATAAAAGTCAACGGCATGGTAGTTAGCAGCACCATGGTAAGAAAATGCGTTGTCGAAGGAGATTTGAAAAAAGCCGAAAAGCTGCTGGGCAGAAAGTATGAAATTGTGGGAGAGGTTGTAAAGGGGCGTGATCGAGGAGGACGACTGCTTGGTTTTCCCACTGCCAACATACGAATGGATGATAAGCTGTGCCCCCAGACAGGGGTATACGCTGTTGAAGTTGTGATAGATGGTAAGGTTTACGGTGGAGCTGCAAACATCGGATATAACCCGACCTTTGGAGATGAATCTTTATCCCTTGAGACACACATCTTCGACTTTTCAGGTGACCTTTATGGAAAAGAGATAACGGTACGTTTAATTGAAAGACTGAGGCCGGAAAAAAGGTTTTCCGGGCCCGACGAACTTGCCAAGCAAATTAGCCTTGACATTGAAAAAGCAAAACGAATCCTGGCCAATTGTTAGGTCAAGGGAAACAATACGGGTTCAAGATCAGGAACTGCTGGTAATTTTGGCGGCGCTGAGAGAAGAACTCGCGCCCCTTCGCTCTATCCTGAGAGCGAAAAAAATCTATGTTCATCACAAGCAGATCTTTTACAAAACTACCCTCGGAGGAAAGGACTGCCTTCTTGTACAAACTGGCATGGGGCCAGCCAATGTTGCAAAAGCTATAAGGTTTCTGGAAAAAATCGGGAGAAGTAAATCGGTAATAAATGTCGGCTTTGCAGGTGCTCTCTCCCGCGAACTTCTGCTGGGAGACGTTGTGTACGTTTCTAAGGCCGTTAACTGGCCCTCCTGTGAAACAATACAACTGGCAACACTTTGCGATAGTGGAATCAAGGCTGGAAGTATTCATGTGATTGGTGATGCCACATGTCTTACCGTTCCCAAAATGCTTTCAAAGAAGAAGATGGCCAGGCTTTCATTTTTGAGAAACAAGAAAGCCGTGGTTGACCTTGAAACATATCATTATGCAAGGGTGTGCAGAGAAAGGGGAATTCCCCTGGTTGTATTGCGTGGTATAACTGATGTACTGGATGATAGGTTTCTTTTTGCTCTTGAAGATATTGCCGATAAACACGGCCATGTTGATCCTTTGCGGGCTTTGAAAAATGCGCTGATCAAACCGAGCCTGGTACCTCACTTTTGGAAACTCTGGCGTGTGTCTTCAATGGCGGCTGAAAATATGGCAAAAGCTCTTATTAGCTTGGTGGGTAACATTTGACTATTGTTCACTGGCATTCGGTAGCACGAATTGATAGCGCAGGGGCATAAGGTAGCCTTCCAGTTGTTCCGTCAACCACTCCTTAATTTCCCCTTCAAACAGTATGTCCAGCACCCCCCTTTTTTTCGGTGTCGGGTAAACCAGCTTCGGCTCCCCTTTGATTTTTGCCATTTTTGCCAGTTCTTCTACAGCATCTTGAAAGTTACCAAGTCCGTCCACTAATCCGAGTTCCTTCGCCTGCTGCCCGGTAAAAATTCGACCATCGGCTATTTTTTTTACCTTTTCAAGGGGCAATTTACGACCCTTAGCCACGTCCTTTACAAACTGTTCGTGTACGTTTTTAACAAGCTTTTCAAGGTATTCTCTTTCTTCGGGCTTCATTTCCCTTCCTGGATTCCCAATATCCTTGAACTTACCACTTTTAATGGTTATAGGTTTGTAACCTATTTTTTTAAACAGTTCTGTAAAGTTTCCGAAATTTATTATTACTCCTATGCTCCCCGTCAGTGTTCCCGGGTTGGCAATGATTTTCTGGGCTGCCGATGCGATATAGTATCCGCCCGATGCCGCTATGCCTCCAAGGGATGCCAATACGGGCTTAGTTTTCGACACTTTGACAACTTCCCGGTAAATTTCCTGGGAAGGACCAACGCCACCCCCCGGTGACTCAATCCTGAGAAGAATCCCCTTTATCGAAGAATTCTTTTTGTA
>JALSTM010000269.1 GCA_026983715.1 Desulfobacterales bacterium | reverse complement strand
CCTCGTATAGAATACAGGCGGGAGGCCAAAGAGGAAGGTATAGAAAGCCTACTTGCAACACCTATTATAGTCAGTGGTGAAATAATAGGGGTAATGCGTTTTCTTACGAAGAAAAAGCGCCATTTCAGCAAGGAAGAGATAAGCTTTTCGGTAGCCCTTGCAGAGACGTGTGGTATTGCCATCAAAAATGCCAGAATGTATGAACAGATCAATAATCTTCTGGGAGAAATATCTCAATTGGAAAAATCCAAGTCGATATTTCTCCAGATAGCGGCTCATGAGCTAAAAAGCCCTGTAGCAGTTATTCAAAGTTTGCTTATGACCATGCAAGTAACTTTTAAGAAAAATCTGCCGCCCATGGCTCTCGAACTACTCGACAGGGCCATCAACAGGTGCCAAGGAATGCTGGAACTGACAAAGGATCTCCTGGAATACAGTCGGCTTACTCACCACGCTGTGGCAGATGAACCCGAAAAAGAGATTGATTTTGGAGGATTGGTTTTAGAGAGGCTGGAATCGTACAAAGAGCTGGCCGAGCAAAAGGAGATATCGGTTCTGGCCACTATTGAACCATCTTTGCCTCCGGTTCTGGGCATAAAAAAGGATGTCGCCCAGATAATCGATAACCTCGTATCAAACGCTCTCAGGTACACGCCAGAGGGAGGGAGGGTTAGCGTTGAGGTTTCGGCAGACAAGGAATGCAACGAACTGGTATTTTCTGTCTCGGATACCGGCATAGGAATCCCGGAAAAGGATATTCCTAATCTTTTCAAGGAATTCTTTCGTTCCTCCAATGCAAAGGAATTCGTAACTGTGGGAAGTGGGCTTGGCTTAACAATTACAAAGAACGTGATTGATAAGATGGGGGGGAACATCGAAGTTCAAAGTGAGCTAGGAAAAGGCACGACTTTTGTAATACGTATACCATTTATCAAGAAGTGAATTGGAAGAATCTAAGTTAATCACCGATGGGAAATGTAAGAGTTATTTTTTGTCGAGGAGGGAAATATGTCAAAAAGGATATTGATAATTGACGACGATAAGGATTTTCGGTTTTCAACGCGTATGATACTTGAAAATGAGGGTTTTGAAGTAGAAGAAGCGGTTAGTGGGGAAGAAGGGCTGAAAAAGGCCGAAGAATTCAAACCGGATCTCTTTATTGTTGATCTAATGATGGAAACCTGGAGTGCCGGTTTTGACTTGATAAACAAGCTAAGAGACAATGAGAATTTCAAGAACACACCGATGATAATGCTTTCTTCGGTTGATCTTCAGAGCCAGTACGATTTTCTGGAAGTAGAGGCCGCAAAAGGTATAAACATCGTAGAAAAGAAACCCCTGGCCCCCGATGCTTTGTTAAAATATATCAAGGCCCTTCTCAAACTTTAAGATCTTTCGATGGATCCAGTACAAGCTATTGTGACCGCCACGGAATGGGGTTCACAATACCTTACTTTGTTTTAAAAGGGTGTAGTGTTTCAGTGATTATAACCCTTCTTCCTTCATTCCAACCAGATGCTTGGAGTGCATTCGGTGCAAAATACTGATAGCAGTAATCTCTAAAAAGCGCATACCTTGGTTAAAAAAGAAAGTTAAGCGAAAACCTACTAACTGATAAATACCTCCGTTTTTTCAGCAGTTAGACGAGAGATCTTCCTTTAGGCATGGAGTTTGCTCATCAAGATAGTGCCTCAGGGAAGATTGCTAGCGTTCGGATGAATTTTCACTTCAATCGAAAAATAAGAAATATGGCCAGACTTGTTGTTATTGATGATGAGATCGATCTTTGTGAATTAATAAGAAGGATGTTCCTGGACCAAGGGCACGAGGTAATTTATTTTACCGATGAAGATGAGGCTCTGGCATGGCTTAAGCACGAAAATGCTGATGTTCTCATCGTTGATATCCAGTTGAGAAGAAAAACTGGCCTCGATATTCTCCGCCATGTAAAAGATTTTGGTCTTCACCCGAAGGTCATAGTAATAACCGCTTACCCATCTATCAGGACGGCGAAGGAAGCTGTTTCGCTGGGGGCCAGTGACTACCTTATCAAGCCTGTAGACATAGATGAACTGGAAAGAAAGGTAAATCGCATCTTAGGTGAAAGTCATGTCAATTAGAGAGCTGTTCCGTAATTTTTCTGTGTCAAGTACGGAAAATGATCCGGCGGGTGCTGGCGCCAGAGTTGAAAGCCAGGAGTGATCATGTTGGCAAATTCTATTTGCAGTGAAACATTATTATTGCACCTTGTGCACTTTGTGACGAGTGGCATTTGACCTTCGAGTTTTTTATGTTCATGCTATTTGCGTAGTTATTTTAGCTTGTTATAAGAAGTAGTCCAGTGGTTTAAAAAAACATGGTTTTTGCGAGTTAATACTAGTAAAGAGATAAATATTGAATTAATGTAACTATTAAGCGGTCCTTGATAGGGGAAGTTCCAAAAAAGTTCATTCTTGATAAAGCGTATTGTATCGTATATATTAGCGAAACTTGGTAATGGCCGAGGGGGCGGGAGTAATTGATGCTTGATGGCATTTATTTTGCTCCAAGGGAACGAGTGAAATCTATCACATAGTATGGTCAGATCAATGTAATTTTATACCATGTGGGGTCACTTAGTTTTGCATAAAGGGAAGTAGGGGGAAGAGATTACCTTTCCTTTCAGTGACCACGGTTTAAGTATCGAAAGATGAATCAATCTTTTCTAGAGACGTATTTGAATTACGTGCTATCCAGGGTCAACCACGTTGCCCTGAAGTTCGTTACTTCCGTGTTTGTAAGCGTGCTGGGAGTGGTGATATTCGTTATCTTTTTGAGCACGTTTCTCAGGGTTGACACGGTTGAAAAAGTTCTCCCTGTGGTGATAGCGTTTTTTAGTGCCATGACTGCTTATTATTTCCTGGATAAGGTAAGGAACAGATTGAAAAGGAAGAGCCTAGTGGCAGTCCTGGCAGGTATAACAACTTCTGTTGTGGCGTTTTGCGTCTTGAACCTTATTTTCAGGGAGTTAACCAGTGGGTGGGTTCTGGGCATTTTCGACCTGATCATTTTTATCGCCGTGGGAGCGTTTTTTAGTGAGATCGGGGCGAGTGTGGCAATTCGTTATTTTAAGTTACAGGGTCGGTAAAATTGATTGTATCGGAAAGGAGGTGATTTGGTAGTTAGTGATCTAAAGTTTTGATTTTTTGCCGTAATACTACAAATATTTAGTTTAGTAAGGAGGGAGAAATGAGAAAAACGATTTCAATACTTACTGCATTACTAGTTGCAATTGCCTTCGTAGTAGCCGTGCCTGCCAGTGGTAAAGCGGAAACAAAGATCACTGCAACGAATAACTTCAAGGCAGGGTGTGTACTTACTATTGAAGGCAAAATAGAACCTGGCAAGGATCTCTACATTGCCCTTGCCACCAAGAAGATGTTTGCACCCAAGGATACGAAGGGTGTGCACGAGAAAAAGACCTTCAAGAAACACGAGAAAAAATTCGGTTTTAAGGAAGATACCGCAATTCCTTTCCTCTACTATATGCTGACAACCAATCCCAATAAGTTTGGTAAGGTTGTTCCAAAGAGATTTGGGGGTCCTTCTTTTTACACCCAGGGTGGAAAACGAGGTCTTTTCAGCACAACGATGTTTAAGCTTGCTAAGTATGACCAGCTGGATGAAGAAGCGAAGAATTCTTTGGGGCCCATCAAGACAAAGGAACAGTGGAATTTCTTTAAGTATGCCCATGAAAAATCCTTTGGAATCAATACCATCACCAAGGAAGCAACCAAAAAAGGTAAAGTAACCATTTTTGCCCGCAGCGTGTTGGCTGATTTTACGAAATTCCCCAACTACTGGAACAAGGGAGTAAGTATTCAGCTAGACAAGAACACAGGTGCGTTTAAAGCAATTTTCAAGACATTCCGTCATACTCCTCCTGACACAGGGTTTGACGTTTATGTAAATGGTACCAAAGTTGCCGATTATACCATTAAGGGCAATGGCTTCTGGCTCAAACTTGCTTTCAGATACATGAATCCTATCTGGATCATTATCGGAGCTATCCTCGTTGGAACTTACTTTTCAATGATCGGAGCCGCCGGTGGTATGCTTATGGCAGCCTTCCAGGTTATGGTAGTTCATACCGCTGGTCCCGTCGGAATCAATGCAGCTAACGTTCTCCGTCCATCGAACATCGCTTTGACGCTCTTTTCACCTCTCGGGTCATTTTACCGATACGCAGCTGTGGAGAAGCGTGTCGCCTGGCCGGTAGGTATCTCCTTCGGTGTGGGTATTTTTATAGGATCTATATGGCTAGGTAAGTACGCTACCACATACCTGCCCATGAAGACCTACAAGGAATGGCTGGCTATCCTGGTCGTGATCATGGGTATCAGAACGCTGTATGAGCTGACTCCTAAAGTTATGGAAAAGAGAAAGAATATCAAGGCCATGGTGAAGAAGTTTAATGAAGAGGTGGCCAGGGCCAAGGCTGAGGGAAGGTCGGCTCAGATGGGTAGAATTGAGCCCGTGAAAACCGGATTGACCGATTATCGATTCAAGTTCTGGGGTGAAGAATTCAGGATTAACCCGCTTCTGTTCGGTATAATCGGTCTTCTGATCGGTGTTGTTTCAAGGTCCTTCGGTATCGGCGGCGGCTTCTTGCTTGTTCCTACCATGACCACCCTGGGAGCCCTACCCATGTACGTTGCGGTTCCCGTATCTCTGATTGGTACGTGCTTCAGCAGTATCGGTTCTTTTATCGGATACTTGATCGCCGGTTACTTGCCAGACCTCTGGTTGGCAATCGCGATCATCATTGGTGGTTTCGTTGGTGGTATGCTGGGTAGCCGTGCCCAGAAACTCTTCAGCGAAATTGCACTGAAGTGGATACTGGCTATTACGTTGTTCTTCCTGTTCTTCAGATTCTTCAAGATTGAGATCTGGATCTAAAAAACGTAAGATAGTTTTTCCGCCCGGCCGCAGATCAAAACGGTTGGGCGGAAAAACTCTACCTGTTGTATTTACTTGTACCAACAATGTTCCCGGGGAGTTCCCTGGGAATATTTGTTTTGTACTATTGCACAAATTGGTGTAGTAGATTTATATGGATGCGTTCCTAGATTACTTGTGGTTCAAAATACTGATAGTGGTGCAGGGCATCAAGTCGTTCCTGGATTTTCTCTTTTCCCCGCTTAATGCCATTGGTCCGGGATTTGCCATTTTTGTCATCGTCTGTGTCACGTTTGCCATGGCGAGGTTCTTTTCTAGGTATAAAACCAAGCGATTGAAAAAGCTAGAGAAGGAATTTATCTATTGGTACAATATCAAGCAAGAAGCGATAAAGTGCAGCGACGATTATGAGAAAGGTAAATTGCTGGCCAAGAATATAGACCAGGCAAAGTTAAACAGGGTGTACTATGATTATTTTTTTGAGCGATTCATGGTTACCCTGCTCACCAAATACCTGCCTATTTTCAGCATGCTTGCCTACGTCAATGAAGCTTACAAACCTGACAACCTGGTCAAGATGATAGGAAGGATGTATATCTATAAATTTGGTAGATATCACGGAAAGCCGATAGAAGCAGGGGCGATATTTATTTTTTTCATTTCCTATCTTCTGGTAAGTTTCGGCTGGTTCGTTATTAAGCAGGTTTATTCCAGACTGAGGCCGAGAAAGGAGACAGATTCATCCGTGGGTTCGGATAGTATCGAAAGGGAAGAGTTATAGAAAAACCGTGTCCACGGGTAACCGGATCGAGCCTGCTCATGGCTAAGATCAGGGGGCCGGCATGACGTGCAAGAGGCCTCCTGGCTATCCTGAAAGATTAATCGGAGGTTCTTAAAGTAATAACGGTTTTTATGCTTCGTTGTGGCGCTTTAGCAACATGTGGGCTTTTGTAAAAAAACCGATGAATCGGTTCGGTGACGTGTTCGTGTCTTTTCCCCACGGTTAACGTGGGCTACGAGGCACTGGTGAACCTTCCTTTCGATCCATCGATTTGTTCGTTTTCCTCTTGAGAGTTTAGACCGAGGATTAAGATGTGAAAGTAGCACTGGGGCATGAGTGGAGAAGACTGAAGTAAATACTTACACGGTTGCTTTCCTTTGATAATGCAAGGGGTAGCTGTAGACAGCTGCCCCTTGCATTCAGTTGGAGTTTAAACCTGAGTGGTTCGTTTAGCCTTTGAGAT
>JALSTM010000268.1 GCA_026983715.1 Desulfobacterales bacterium | reverse complement strand
GGTGCAAGGCATTGTGGGCGGCGTTAACCCGCCGGCCGCAATATTTTCCTTCTTCGCGTTCTTCGCGCCTTAAGCGAAGCGGGCGGTTCATTTATGACGGACACTGGTAGTATAAGAATTATGACACTATAAAACGCTACATGTTTATAGGGAAGTATTCTAAAATCTTGACATCCGTGGTAGTAGGAAGGTATTTGCCTACAGGAAGATACTTATAAATAGAAGAAACTCTGATTAATTCCGATTTCTGGGACCACCAATCAATTGAACAAGTAGGACCAACACAACTCAGAATCCATCATTCCGGCCGGAGCGAAGCATAGAAACGGAATCTAGGTTTTTCTAACTGGATGCCGGATCTAGCCTGTCCCTGACCAGATCAGGGGGGCGGCATGACATGCAAACAGATAATATTTTATTCAATGAGCTCTTTTATTTCACTCAATTCTTGTGCAATTTCAATGGCTTCTTTGATCGACCTCAATCGTTCTACCTCTTCTATCTTCCGGATATTCGGATAGATTTTAGGGCCCCTTGTGCCGAATTTTAACTTAAGACCAAGTTCAATTGCTTCAGGTAATCCTTCTCTTATCCCTTGCTGAATTCCCACCTGGATCCCTTTTTCAAAGGCTTCCTTTTTCCACTGTTCAGCAATGGTTGGCATGATTTTCTCTCTTTCCGGGTTACTTCTTATAGCTCTGTCTATGTCGTCCTTCTTAATACTATCTGTGGCATTGACCAAGTATCTTAAAAGCGTCTCCAACTATTCTAGCCAAGTTTGCTTGAAAGTTAAATCACTAAGAAGTCCAAATATCTTTTCGATGTTTCCCTTCATTACCAAGTGGCGTGTAAGGACAAGGGGTTTAAATAGTCTCAGTTTAAGGTTATTATTATCAAATGGTTGATCCTTGACATAGTTACCATGAATCAAGGTTCCCTCCATTCCCAGTTGAAAACACTCAAACGTATAGAACTCCCAAAAGGAGGAGATACCCGGAATGTTTTACGATACTGGTGATATCAGAGAAAAGAAAAGGGCGATGGTTTTTGGGTCCTTTCTCGGAGATTCACTGGCGCTAGGCGTTCACTGGATTTACGACACAGGTGAGATAATTGATACCTATGGGCGCGTTGAGTCTTTGATTGACCCTGATCCTGAACTATACCATCCAACCAGGAGAAAGGGAGAATTTACACACTACGGTGACCAGACCATGATTTTACTTGAATCTATAGCTCATAGGGGTGATTTTGTCCCAGAGGATTTTTCCCTCAGGTGGAGGGAACTCTTCGACAACTATGACGGATACATCGATCAAGCTACTAGAACCACGCTGAGAAAATATTCCCAGGGGAAAGATTGGAAGGAAGCCGGTTCATCATCTACCGACCTTGCTGGAGCATCCCGATTGGCTCCACTAATCTACAGGTACAGCGATGACCTGCAAACTCTAATCGAAGCATCAGACATCCAGACAAAGATGACTCACAATCACCCCTTACCCCTTTATGCGGCAGAGTTTTTCGCAAAATGTACTTGGGAAATCCTCCACGGATCAAAACCGTCTACAGCGCTGAGACATACCATAGACGAGTCTTTCACCGATTCTCCCCTACATGAGATGTTTGAACGTGCGTTGTTAACTATCGGACTCAATACCACAACAGCCATAGAGGAACTAGGACAGGGATGTGAAGTGGAACAAGCATTTCCATCAGTAATTCACCTAATTTTGAAATATGAAGAAAACTTCTTCGATGCTCTGGTTGAATGTGTTATGGCCGGTGGCGATAGCGCAGCACGAGCAATGCTCGTTGGGATGGTTTTGGGTGCCTATTTGGGAATGGATCAGATTCCCCGAAAATGGCTCTCCGATCTAAAAGCAAGGGACAAAATCGAAAAATACCTAGACAAGCTCGACGACATAACCTAGTTGTCCGATTTCAAGAAATATTTGCAACATTCGGTTATTGCGATCAGTCTGCCAAAGGCAAACGACAAAGCCATTCCCGTGATATCAAACTCTTGGAGATTGCTTCTCCCGCACCTACTTCAGATAGACTATTTGCCATTGCTCCTACAGTTCGCAGGAAGCGGGTGCGGGATCGCAATGACTATGCTTTAGCTTTTTGTCACAGTCCCGCAACTACCGAAGGAAAAAGTTCCCTGTGAGTATGAGGCAAAAAGAGGGCACCTCTGAATTCAGCCATCAATTCTGCGTTAACGTTTAGCTCAATATATGTAATGCGGTTACATATCTCTTCCACTTCCCTTATTAGCCTTCCGCAGAGTAGAACCTGGGACGCTCCAACCCCAGCCGTATTACCAACGGGAATGTACCTTTCTCTCGGCAGGTCTGGTAGCATTCCTATGGTTATGGCTTTCTGAGGATCGATATGGTTGCCAAAAGTACCGGCAACAAAAAATCTTTTTATGTCTTTCAATTCGAGGCCAACCTTTCGGGCCACTATAGTAAGTATTGTAAACATGGCAGCCTTTGATTTGAGTAAAATTTTGATGTCAACTTCAGTAACTGCAATGTCTTCACCTGTTGCAGAATCCTCTGAAAAAACAACTACATACGCTGGCACATCATCGATTATCTTGATCCTGGGATGGTCCAATTTCGTGTTAATTTTACCCTGGATATCGAGTACGCCCGCTTCAAACATCTCCGCTACTAGATCAATCAACCCAGAACCACAGATTCCCCGTGGTCGCTCATTTCCTATCACAGTGTACTCCGGCTCTAGGGTTTTCCTGTCAATCCTAACCTTATCAATGGCTCCGGGCTTTGCCATCATTCCAACCTGCACTACACCACCTTCCAGGGCTGGTCCTGCTGCTCCGGCGCATCCTATAAGCCAGTCCTTGTTACCAATTACCACCTCAGCATTTGTGCCAACATCGACAAGTATGCTGATTTCCTCTGTTCTATGCATCCCGGTAACAAGGATACCCGCTAAGATATCACCACCAAAATAACTACCAACGTTTGGGAACACGTAGGCAATGCCGTTAGGATTTGTGTTTAATCCGAGGTTCCTAACCGAGAGCAACGGAATCCGGTTGATAACAGGGATGTAAGGTTCTTTGCAAATATTCTGTGAATTGAGACCAAGAAAGAAATGGGTCATGGTTGTATTGCCGGCAAAGGACCAGGAATATATTTCACCTAGGTCAATTGAGTGATCGTTCGACATCTCAGCAATGGTCTGGTTACAGCAGTCCACGAGCTCCCTTCTTAACTCCTCTTTATGCTCAGGATTCCTGGCATAAATGATTCTTGTTAGGATATCCTCACCATGCGGAATTTGTGGGTTATCTACTGACCTTTTTTCAAGCAAAATTCCTGAAGAAAGGTCAAGAAGGTAGAAAGCAAGTCTCGTAGAACCAATATCTACTCCCACACCATAGTTTCTAGCGCTCGTATCACCGCTTTCAACACCCACTAGCTCGTACCTTCCCACGGCTTCCGTGAGAATAGCAGTAACCTTGAAGTCGCCTTTTCTCAAGGTTGTGGATATTGAGTCAAAATCATGGTTTAATAGTTCAACGTGCTCAAACTCCCTTGCCCTCTTAAGAGCCTTTATCAACCTATCAACGTCTGCAGTGTTGTCGTTGAGGCTTGGCTTTTCTAATTCCAGGTACACTTTTTTTACGAGAGGATCTAAGGGGGTATCCTTTAGTTGAGAGGTAGCAAAATCCATACTCCGTACACTTTCTCCTGATATATATTTTATCGGTCATTATTTTCCAGAATAGTTTCTAACCTACCGCGCAAAGCTCTTGTCAATGTCACCTTGTCGGCATACTTCAAATCCCCTCCCATAGGAATTCCGTATGCAATCTGGGTAACCTTAACTCCTTTCGGTTTCAGCAGCCTGGCAAGATAGACAGAAGTAGCTTCTCCTTCGGCACTCGGGTTTAGAGCCAGAACCACTTCTTTTATCTTTTCAGAAGCAACCCTTTCGAGAAGTTCTTTTATCTTTAGATCCTCAGGTCCAACGCCATCCAGGGGAGCAAGAACACCTTGTAGGACATGGTATCGACCCTTGTAGGCTCCAGAGTTTTCAATGGCCATCAAATCTCCAGGTGATTCCACGACGCAGACCACGCCTGCGTTTCTTCCCGGGTCGCTACATATCTCACATGGATCAGTGTCTGCAAGGTTGAAACATTTTGAACAAAACCTGACTGTTTTTTTTACTTCAATAAGGCTTTGAGCTAGTTTTTGGACATCTTCTTTAGACATGCGTAAAACGTGGAGGGCTAACCTTGTAGCGGTTTTTTCTCCAATACCCGGCAACTTTGACAGTTCGTTTATCAGCTTCTTTAAAGACGGCGGATAAGGATTCATCTTCTATTCAGCATTTCGGTTTACATTATACCGGGAATGTTTAAACCAGGAATGTTTAAGCCGCCAGTAATTTTGCTCATTTCCTGGGCAACCATTTCCTGGGATTTTTTTATCGCCTCATTTACGGCAGCTACGATAAGGTCCTGGAGCATTTCAATATCATCGGGATCAACCACTTCTTTATCGATAGTAATGGAGAGTATCTCTTGCTTTCCGTTGGCCACGGCTACTACCATTCCCCCGCCAACGGAAGCCTCAACGGTCTTATGACCCAGTTCTTCCTGTAGGCTTGCAAGCCGTTCCTGGATCATTTTGACCTGCTGCATCATGTTAAAACCTTTACCTTTTCCCATGTTATTCTACCCCCTTTTGCTGTTTTCTTAAATTCTAGCTAATCTATCCCATTTTCCTCCAAAGATAAACCCCCTTCCCCTTCTTTATTCTCTCTAACGTTCACAATGTCCCCACCCAGGATGTCAAGAATGACGTTCACGGCGGGAGAATCTTTGGCTTCTCTAAACAGTTTATTTAATTTCCTTCTGCTCGCTTGGTGTTTTGATTCTTCAGGCTTGTGTCTGCTGACAAGGGTTACACGAATATTCCTACCGAAAAATTCGCTAGCTAAATCATTTATAGCTCTCTTAGTGCTCTCGTCTATCAGGTTAAAACCCGAGTTAAGTTCCAGCCTTATTTCTTCATCAGTAAAGGCAAGAACCTTACCAAGTGCTAACCTGTCAGCAAGAAACCGTTTTTTTCTCAACCGTAAAAAACCTAGAAAACCTTCCCAGGTTTTTGGATGTTCACGATCCAGGGTCTTAGTTTCTTTTGGTCTATCCGCCTCAGCAAGTGGTTGCTGTAGCTGCTCGGATACCACGGGAGTCGTGGAAACTATGTCTTTTTCTGGAACCTTCACTTCCGATGGCGGGAGTTTCCCCGAATATCCAAGCAATCGTGCTTCAATATCCTTAACTTTTGCAATAATGTCCGGCACGGATCTGAGATCAGGAACTTTGCATAGCTGTATTAGAAGCATTTCCAGGGAAAGCTTAGGAAGTGATGAGAAGCGAAGATCATTTATACCTTTCATCAAGTAATAGCAGTAATAATGGAGAGTTTCAGGACTGGCTTTGTCGAGTCTTTCCTCCAGTTCTTCTAGGGAAGATTGAGGGAGCTCGATAAGTTTCTCCGCCTCCCTTTTGGAAATCTTCATAAGCAGCAAGTTCCTAAAATACGTGGCTAGTTCCTGGCAAAATCGTTCTACGTTATAACCGAGACCGTATGCCCTGGTTACTATATCCACCGAACGCACAATATCTCGGTCCATGATTGCATCGGCAGCTTCCTGAACCAGTGTTTGATCCACTATTCCGATCAATTCCAGTATTTCTTCATCTGACCCGCCGCCTGAAACAAAAGTGAGAACCTGTTCAAGCAAGCTCTGGGCATCCCTCATGCTTCCATCAGCTTCCCTCGCAATAACCGAGAGTACCTTGTCCGACAAAGGCACCTTCTCTGCTTCAACAATCTTCTTCAGATGAGCTGATATTTCCGATAGCGATATCCTCCTAAAATCAAAACGTTGACACCTACTCAATATTGTGATTGGTATTTTGTGAGGGGCGGTGGTAGCAAGTATGAATATTACGTGACCCGGAGGTTCTTCAAGCGTTTTGAGGAGAGCATTAAAGGCTGGCCCGGTTAGCATGTGGACTTCATCGATGATGTAAACCTTATAGTTCGAGACTGTTGGCAGGTACCTGGCACTTTCTCTTAGCTCTCTAATTTCGTCAATCCCCCTGTTTGACGCGGCATCAATTTCTAGAACATCCACCGAAGAGCCGCTAGTTATGCTTGTACATGAAAGGCACTTATTACAGGGGTTGGAGTCTATTCTATCTTTGCAGTTTATGGTTTTGGCAACGATGCGCGCCACCGATGTCTTACCTACTCCCCTAGCACCGGCAAACAGGTATGCATGTGCAATCCTGTTGGATTCAATTGCATTTTTCAGTATCCTCACCACGTGCGGTTGCCCCACTACCTCGTCAAAGGTCTGAGGGCGCCATTTGCGTGCTATTACCAGATGTGCCATTGCTTACTTTCACTCACAGGGAAAACTATCAGGGTAAAAAGGAATGGCGGAGAGAGTGGGATTCGAACCCACGGTACGCCTTGCGGGCGTACACACGATTTCCAGTCGTGCCCCTTCAGCCAGCTCGGGCATCTCTCCGCACCAGATTCTCCTCCAGGAGGCTTACCAAAAACTAGCGCGGAAGGCAAATGTTTTTGGCGGAGAGGGTGGGATTCGAACCCACGTGCCCTGCTCTTCACAGGACAAGTCGATTTCGAGTCGACCCCGTTACGACCACTTCGGTACCTCTCCGTTACAATATTTTAACGTTTTTTTTCAAAAAAGCGGCGTAAAATTTCTCCACATTCCTGAGCCATTACACCGCCGATTATTTCCACCCTATGATTGAATTTAAAACTGCCACGGGCAAGCAATTCCGAAACCCCTGCGCTATACTTTTCCTCGCTGGCACCAAAAACCACTCTTTTCACCCTTGCGTGGTAAATTGCTCCCCAGCACATCAGGCAGGGTTCCAGCGTGACATATAATATGCTACCCGGAAGTCGATAATTTTTCAAGAGCAAAGCGGCCTTTCTTAGCGCAACAATCTCCGCGTGAGCTGTAGGATCGTGACTTTGCACAGGATTATTAAATCCACGTCCGAGAATTTTACCCGATTCTCCAACTATCACAGCACCCACAGGCACTTCCCCAGCTTTCTCTGCTTCCTTTGCTTCTTCAAGTGCTAACTGCATGTAATAGGTATCCCGTTCCATCGCGCAAGCTGTTATCACCTTGATGTTGAACCATCACCTGTGTTCTGCGGAGTAAAAATCTTCAAAGCCTCGGGAAACAGACGCCTTATTATAACTTCCTTGTCGAGCTTCGTGGCACGCTGAAAGTCATCGTAGCGCGGATGAGTTTTTGATAGGATCGGATTTTGGTTCCTGATTTTGCTAGAGAGCACGTCATAGTTGTTAATCAATTCAAGGATAGGATAGTTTTCCGCCGGGTAGCTGTCAATCCAGCCAAGTCTTTTCAGGCATTCGAACCGAAATTGATCCAGCAAAAACATTCCGACGTCAATTATCACCATTTTTTCCTTGTCTTCCATGAAAAAGAACCTGGCTTTGCCACCCAGATTTTTCATAGCAAGGATTAACTCGTAAGTTGCCCAAATGCTTTCTTCCCCCGGCTGTATCAAAAAAGCCAGAGTTGAATCGGTAAGATCGGCAAAACGAGTATCTAAGCCCAGTTTTTCCGGGAATCTCTTGTTCCAGTATTCCAGAGCCTTTGTGGCCACGGCCTGGAGTTTAAATCTGTCCAGCGAAATTATATCGGCCATCTCATTTTTCCTTGTTCCAAATTCCGGCTATTTTCTCCCCGCATTTGAAACAGTGCCCGTGGTTCAATTTGTTTTCTACTATTCTGTAGCCCACGCGGTGAATTAAGAGTTCATGGCACTTAGGGCAGTAGGTATTTTCTGCTTCATGGCCGGGCACGTTGCCAATATATACGTAATGAAGACCAATATCCAGTGCAACCTTCCTAGCCTTCTCTAGTGTCGCAATCGGGGTAGGTGGCAGATGCTTCAACTTGTACCTGGGGTAGAAACGGCTAAAATGTAGAGGTACGTCCGGTCCAACGTTTGTCTTTATCCACTGGCACATCCTCCTTATATCTTCCATGTCGTCATTCTTCCCGGGAACGACCAGATTAACCAGCTCAAGATGTGTTCCGTGCCGGTGTATTGCTTTGATTGTTTCAAGTACAGGTTTCAGATCTCCTTCGGTAACTTCCCGATAATACTTTTCTGTAAAACCTTTCAAATCTATGCATGCGGCACCCAGAACTCCGAGAAGATCCCCTAGGGGGCCTGGTTGAATGTATCCATTGGAGTGATAGATCTTGATAACTCCTCTCTTTTTTGCCACCCTTCCTATGTCCAGCATGTACTCGATAAAAACAGTGGGTTCAACGTAAGTTGACGCAATTGTATCGCAACCCGTCCTCAGGGCAAGTTTAACCACCTGCTCCGGCGGTAGGTCAAAGTTGAACGTTTCTTCGGGACGAGCCTGCGATATTTCCCAGTTCTGGCAAAATTTACAATCAAAGTTACAGCCCGCAGTTGCAATAGAAAAAGACTTGGTGCCGGGTAACACGTGAAAAAGTGGTTTTTTTTCTATGGGATCAACCTGTACCGCGCACGGATTACCATAAACAAGGCTATAGTACTTGCCTGCCCTGTTTTCCCGGACTTCGCAGTATCCCCTGTCTCCGACATCTACTTCGCATTCCCGGGGGCACAAAGTGCATTTAATCACCTTACCTTCAAGAGCCGCGTAATACGGGCTCAATTTTATACCTAGCTTTCCTCTTGAAGGACGTAACGCAGTAGCATCACTGAAATTCGGAAGTCCTAGTCCCGCTCCGAAAGCCAGGCACGCCAGGATTCCTTTTCCGCCTTTTTTTATGAGGTCTCTACGTGTTATTTCAACCATCTACTAGATCCCATGATCTCAGAAAACTTCTGCCGAGAACACATAAATTTCCGTATCCTTATCCTTCCAGGCATCTTTTGGCAATCCCGCCTTTAAACACGTGTGTTCAAGGAATTCTTGGAGGTCCCATTTCCATTCAACCGGTACCTGCGGAAGCAATAACCCGCTGTAACCGTTTTTTCTAATCATCAGGCCATGTTTCCCTATTTCTATTTCTTTAACATCAGATATCTTTTTAAATGGGGTCAATACCGATATTTCAATATCTATGAATGGCAGTTCGTCTGCCCGAAGTGGCGGGAAGCGAGGGTCCTCAAAAGCCGCTGCATAGGCCATCTCGGCTACCGTCTTGTACAGCGGCTGTATAGCCCTAACCTGCCCTATGCATCCTCGTAACTGGCCGTTCTTATGAAGCGTTACAAATGCTCCCCTCGGTTCCTTGAGCTTAGTAGAATCAACTTCAAATTCGGGTATCTTCTCCCTTCTACAGGCTTTTTCAATTACTGTTCTTGCAATATGGTGAAGAACCTTCTTGTCTTTATCAGTCAGCCCAAGATCCACCCCAACTTTTTCCCTGTTTTTTTTCTCACCCTTTCCGGGATTATCGTATAGCACCGCCGCCATGTAACCAACAACCGATCCTCGATCTCCAGTAACATCGCCGGAGTTGGCATACTTCAGCACCTTGGCCTTGGTGGCTCCTAGAGCCTTTGAAGCAAGCATAACAGTCATCATTGGCCCTCCGCCGCATGCCTCGCATCTGCCGCTTTTCAAAGCAGTGTATAGGTCCTCGGGATCGAAAGCATTAACAGCATCTACAACAACGCTATCCAGCTTAACAGCTGTGCTGTAATCATGGAAATGAGAAAGATCAGTGCTCGCTACGAGTAGAATTTTTTTAGGACCAGGAGCACTTTGGACTGCCGTGGCTACAGCCTTGGCAAGCTTCACGCAGTTTTCCCACGATTGATCCCCCATGACAACAGGTACCAGTTTAAAATCGCCAAGAGTCACTTGGAGAAACGGCAGTTGAATTTCCAGTGAATGCTCCTGAGCATGTGCTTCCGGAACGTACCTTACGTCAGGGTCAAGCTTCATAATTGATTCAATCAATTTGTAATCAAGCGGTACAAGACCCAGCGGGGTTTCGTAACTTCCCTGGTTATATATTGATGCTCCCTTGAAATATGCCCTATGACTCGGAGCAACTATGACCACTGTAGAAAAGTTTTCACCAATTACCTGCTTATACGAGTAGGCTGCGACAGGTCCGGAGTACATATATCCAGCGTGAGGCGATATAATTCCTACGATTCTCCCTTTCACCTTTGGAGATTTTGCCTCGGCCAGGTATTTTTTAATCTCTCCTCTCAATGTAGCCGGATTCCCCGGATACCACGATCCTGCAATGACCGAATGTCTGACTTTTTCAGCTCTCATAGTTTTCCCCTCCTTTGCATTTCCCAAGCGAGGAATGATCAGCAAAGCGAAAATTAAAATCACGAACACCAATTTTTCGATTTTATCTGGTTTGATCATTTTCTCCCTCAAGCTTTGTTCGTCAAAAAACTATTCTGCACTTACAAACATTGATAACATGGTTTACCAGCTTCTGCTAGTCTCTAAGCGCAGAATTTGCTATATGAAGATGGATTAATACCTATGAAAACCGTTAAATGGCTGAGTTTCCAGCTTAAAAATAATACTCGAAGAAGGATGTTGCAATAGTATCTACGCAGATGAAAGCAAAACTCGAAAACATAACAGTTGTACTTCACGAACCCCACATTCCCGAAAACATCGGTGCCGCAGCCAGAGCCATGTGCAACATGGGGCTTTCAAATCTCACTGTTGTGAATCCCCAAAACTACGACATTGAACGAATATTAAAAATGGCAACCACAGCGGCAGCAGAAATAGTGGAGAATATAAAAATTCGTAAGAACCTTCGTGAAGCATTGGCCGAGTTCAACTGGATCGTGGGAACCACAGCCCGAACAGGGAGCCACAGACAAACATTAAGAGATCCAAGAGAGCTGGCGAAAGAAATCGTAGACATTTCGCAAAACAACAAGATCGCCATCCTATTTGGCCCCGAAGATAAGGGGCTTGCAAATCGAGAACTGCGGTACTGCCATACGGCTGTAACCATACCTACCGGTAGGTGTACATCACTTAATCTTGCCCAGGCAGTTATGGTAATAAGCTATGAAATTTTTGTGGCGGGCAAGGATCTGTCCCCGCCATTTACACCGCGCCTTGCGAGTTTTTATGAACTCGAAGGTATGTACGAACATCTCAAGGATGTGTTAATAAAAATCGATTTTATAGATCCCAAGAATCCTGATTATTGGTTTCACAATATCAGGCGTTTCTTGTCTCGCCTTAAACTCCTTTCAAGAGAAGTTAAAATTATTCGAGGCATATGCAGACAGCTTCTCTGGTACATGGAAACTCACCAGCGATACGGCAGTGATACCGGCAAGGACGAATAACCAGGAACGTTTAACTACTCGCTCTCCAGGATGATCTTGTGATTTACCAACGACATACGTTTAATCTTGGCTTTCAGTATCTTTTGTTCACCAAATATATTGGCCATCCTTAGTTTCCCGTTTTCGTTCTCGATGGTATCCACCGCTTCCATGATCATTTCTTCCTCGCCATTTTTCAATAGGTACGCATTAGCTTCGCACATTTCTGACCTCCAGATTTGATACCAACACTATCCCGCTTTTGTCATAAAGTACCTTTGATACGATGAAGTTAACAAAAAACCTGAAGAATGGAAAGAGTATAATTCCATTATATGGTTTGACTTTAAAAGACAATTCTTGTAATTTAGCACTCGCTTTTAAACTTGTGGTTATTGCTGTTGAAAATTGGAGGTAAACGATGTCTGTGGGTAAAGATGAGCGATACGTGGTTTCAGCGATTAACCGGGATCTATTAAAAAAAGGAATCATCGTAATACTTGCAATCGTGGTGCTCGTGGGTTTATTTTCATTTCTTGTGAAGCCCAAATACTTTTTCTGCTACAATGGCGAAACTATTACCCTTTGCGAAGGCAGGATCGGCTGGCTTGATGGCCATCCCGTCACCCGTTTTAAACCTATGGCCATGGACGCTGAAGACGCAAAGGCTATCACCGGGAAAAAATTTTCGACGATAGAAAGTGCCAGGAAGGACCTCCTAGCCTTTGCGGAATCTAGCATACAGAAACGCAGGGCTCAGATCAGGGAAATGGAGCAAAAGCTGGCCACGCAGTATAGGTCTCTTTTGAAAGAATACCTGATAGCAAAGGAAATGGGAGCAAAAACGTTTGACAAGCAGATAAAGGCTCTTTCCAGCTGGCTTGAAGCCTTTGGCCAAGCCGAGGCAGAATCTCCTCAGAAGAGTAAAAAAGAGTAAGAACTATATATTTCTTCGCCTTCTTAGCCGCGATATGGCAGCAAGAAAGCTCTTCTGCATCGCGGCTAACTTCTTTGCGATGAAGCCAATGTCGTCACGGGAGTTGGCGGAAATTTCCTGTTCCAGGTCACCAAGAGCCATCAAGTCTATATGATGCCCAAGGTCGTAGACAGCTTTGTTTCTTTTCCGGTTATAGATAAACAGGTATAAAACAATTAAGAAGAAAACGGCTGCTTCGGCCCCGAGAACTAGGTAAGTTTTCCTTTTCAGCCTTACCTCGAGTTCGCTTGCGGATTTATCCAGTAACCTAGTATCTATTACAGTAAGATATCCCAAAGCAAGACGGCTCCCGGAAATTCTTCGCACCCCAAACACAAGGGGAGTGCTCTTTTCTGCTACTTTTACAACAACGTCCTCGTAAGGATACGCATTGCCAGTGTAAACATTCCTAACGGCATCAATAATTGGTTGATAACTCTGTTTTCGATCCAGCCCCCGGGCAAGTAAGGATAATTGAGTCTTTTCAGAGCCGGCTGTTTTCCCGAGCGTTATCATTCTTTCTATTTTTATTTTTCCGGATTTCCCTTTACTCCAGATAACAAAGAGACCAGGAGCCTCTGATCCTAAATACATTTTATGAGCGAGATCTTCAATTGATATCCTTCCCCGCCTGGGCTTCTTTTTAATCGCCTTGTTTTTAATCAGGTCGTAAGATGTAACAACAGAGTTTACCACGCCCCGTACGTTTTTCTTTTCCTGTTTTACCAGTTCCTCCACCCAAGCTACTTTCACGTTCCTTACGCGATCTTGTATTAAGGTCGAATAGGCAAGATACGTCCCCAGGATCAAGCACACAAAGAAAAAACCGATAGCAAGGGATAACCTCATGGCCATCCCGTAACCGGGCCGTATATCTGGCGGTATAACGGGAGCTATTTTCTCTACTTCCTCGTATTTGCTTTCTATTAAAGTCTTCCCACCCAGTCCCCTCGGAGCTTCCCCCACAGGGGTAGACATGGCTTTTAACGCTTCTTTCAAATCTTGCTCGGTTACGCGTACTGAAGGTGCACAACCTGAAAAAAAGTCCTTCTTACGTTTTTCATCCTTCCCTGTTATTCTTCCTGTTACCCTCAAAACGTCTTCTAAATCGCTCAGGAGTTCATCCACTTCTCCCTCGTCCGGAGGTTGTAATCCCCATTCGTCATCCCTGAGCTTTTCATCGTCTCTTGAACCTTTAACCAGCTTTATATTCTTCCTTTTCTTTTTTTCCTCACCAAACGCCATCTCTACCCTCTGCGTTTTCGTTTTCCCCCTAATCCTCCAATTTCCTTAACAATTCCCTGTGACTGTTCAGCGTCTGGTTCATAACGCCTTCGGATATTAAAGGAGAAACAAGATCAATCATTCTTTGTGTAAGCTCCCTTATACCCTCCTCGAAGTTTTCATCTTTTCCTGGAGCTACTGTTAAGTTCATTGTTCCGTCAGCATATTCGATCTCTCCTGCAAACGGATCTAGGAAGGGGTATTTAGCAGTTAAATCCAGCCTGAGCCTCCGAAGATGGTAATTAAAATCAAAATCCTTTTTTACTTTCTTCAAGATAAGTTCCAGCTTGCTAAACAATTCGCCAACTTCGGATACCGTCAATTTTAACATTTGAAGCCGGCTATCATTCATGTCCAATGCCTTCACCGGCTTTTCCGTACCCTTCATCTTTCCGGGCTTAACAATTTCGATATCATTTCCGGGCTTAACCCTATAAACGTTTACAATGCCATTTTTCTCACCGGCCAGCTTGAGAAGTCTTTTCAAAGGGAAATCACGGGCATAAGTCTTTTTAGGCGTGTCGGTGACCATTTGAGTTTTAATTACTTCGCCTTTCTGAAGATAAATTATACCAGTTTGCCGGGGTTTTTCAAATTCTACTTCCATCAAACCGTAATGTTTTTGCATTGTTAGGTTTTCCAACAATTTCTTAACATCGGTAAAACGGCTGTCCAGGCGGTAATACATCAATTCGGCGTGGCAGAAATCCTTGACGAGATCGGTAAACACTTCCGGCAATTCGTAAACGTCAATCGTACATTCAGGATGTTTCACCTGGTTATAAATTTTGTTCAACGCCACATTTCTATCAAACACACCTTCAATGGTCTTGATAACCACGTGAGTGATACTACCTTCTTTCAGAATAATCTTACCGCTTCCTTCCCACGACTCAATTTCCAGGTAACCGGTAAATGCTTCCTGCTCCAAAAACACCATTAGTTCACTAAACACGGTAAATCTCGTGTATAGTCGCTGATATACGGGTTTTCCGTAAGGTAATTTAATCATTTTGACCGTTCAAGATCCGATGCAAAAACATTTAAATTCAAAAATTAAATTACTTTTACCAGATGGCAATTTCAAGTATACTTCTTTACATTCACAGTTATAACGAACTCCATGATGCCGTTCTTATTGATCTCCACGGGTACAAGGAGAAGAAAGCAGCTTCCCTGATGAACCTTCTCTAGTCCTTCCTCTGAGTGAGAAATAGTTTCCAGAGGAAAATGCCAAAGTTCAAAAACCTTATCCGAGATACAGATTAGACGCCAGTTGTCCCATTCGTTTATCATCTCCCACCGGGAAACATTCTCGTGGCTGAATATTTTTCCCGGGGTTTCCTTGAATAATCCTCCCCTGTCGTTAGTTTTAAGCATAATGAATCGCTGCGGATCATTCCCGGTATGCACAGTATAGTTTTGTTCTACACCAAATCTTAATCCTCGGCCTATGAGTTCCGGAGCCCGTATGGAATATTTAACGGACAATTTATTACCCTCAAGTCTGAAGATTTTATCAATGGTAACGGGTAATTCAGATTCGTCAATATTGACATTACCAACGCCTTTCAGTGAGACTTCTGCCCCGTTCTTTTCCAAATTGTGATCCAGTACTACGTAACGCTTATCGATGAAATCTCCCCTTTCCACGTAATTACTCTTGCGGAAGTCTTCCACCGAGACCTCCTGACTAAAGAAGTGATCAAGAAAACTTCCCCTACAATAGGGATCGTAAATCAGCCACCTGTCAAGGTCTCTCTCCTTAGCCTTTCGTATTTGGTGAATCGATTTTACGTCCTCCTCAACCTTCTGGTTTTCTATGTTCTTTCGCAATTCCTCGTGGTAAGCTTCTTCTCTTCGTGTTAGAACGTTGGTTAGGTTGTAAAGAGAAGGTACGTAGTCTATCTCGAATACTCTGCCGCCTTGAGCCGGTGCAATATATACATTAAGGTCCTTACCATGCCAGATTATTTCGCTATTTCCGTCACGATCAAAGTCAATAAGATCCGCATCTATTTTTTCCTTTCCTAACCCTAGCAACCTTTGAGCCTGCAGGAGGTTCTGGTATATGGCGTGCCTCAGGTGAGGGAGGTATATGCCACCAAAGAGACCATGCCAGTAAGCGCAGTTGCATTGCGCCCGCCAAACCGCCTTTAGTGCTTCATCATTGCCTTTTGCCTTCTCGCTAATATAGATCATCTTCTTGTGCATGTAGTTACTCTCGGGATACTTCACCAGGAAATTGTCCCAGACACCACCCCTGAGAAAGCGTTCGCAGTCCTCGTAGAGACCAGAACGCTCAAGCTTTTCAATTACCCGTACCATTTTTTTAGCTGCGGGAACCGGAAGCGCCCATTTTAACATTTCTTCGTAAGAAGCCGTAGGCATGTAAATTCTCCCCGCCGGTGGGTACTTTTCCAGGGCTTCGGAGGGTAAAATCATTTGCAACCATGAGCTGTTTTTTTCGAGGAGTTCCAGGAATTTTCTCAACCACTTTTTTTCGTAAACCCACCTGTAGGTGCCAGGCCACACCCCGAACTTTTCTCCATCGTCAGCATAGGTGACAATCAGGTCACTTTCCTGCTCGTACCAGGCTTTTAACAACTCGATTACTTCTTTCCCCTCCTTAAACGGAATCGAGTATCTTAATGTCTTCAAACCAGGAAAAATGGCCAGTTTCTCTCCCTCTGATTCCGTGTACCGATATCCGAATAGCTGATCCGAGCCGAGACCTGCATACAAAAAATGAGTGTCATCGACAAAGGTGTATTTCAATCCGGAAAGAGCGATTTTATGCGGTAGGTTTGGAGTCCATATTCGCTCGGTAAGCCAGAATCCCATGGCTTTCTGTTCAAATTTCTCCCGTAGGAATTCATTCATCATCTTTAGCTGTCCCACAGCGTCACGGGTAGGGATGCTGGCCAGAATCGGTTCGTAGAATCCTCCGGAGAGCATCTCGAGCTGCCTGCGCTTGACCATTCCTCGGAGTCTCAAAAGATATCCGGGCTCTTCCCGTTCAATCCACTCAAGAAGCGGGCCGGATAGATGATATGCAAATCTAAAACGGGGAAACTCTTCAACAATGTCAATGAAAGGTTCATAACAATCCTTGAATGCTTTCCGAAAAACATGATCAAAGTTTCCCACCGGCTGGTGCGAATGTATCGCAAATATCAGGTTCAATTTCCCCATGGCTAGGTAAGGCTCCTACTAAAGGTCAAACTCGTGTAATAGAAATTTTTCCGGTTTATTTACCTCAGATCAAAATTGAGAAAGTCTTTGAGGCGGTTAATGAGCGTTTCTATGCCTGGTTCCGGCTTAACATCCCGAGTAATGATTGAATTGTAAATATCATAAAAGATGTTTTGGAGCTCCCAGAGTTTCGGTTTTCTTTTGAGCATATTGCAGAGTTCAATCAACAAGCTTACATCTTGGATTGTATCATGCGGAAAGGAGTATGCACATCTTTCAAGTTTCTTTAAGAAAGCTGAGCCGATAATGTCTTCCGCTTCCTGAACATCGAGTTCTATTTTCCATTTTTCGGCTTCGTTTAGAATCGTCCTGATAAAATCGAGATCTCTTTCTTCAATTGCCCTGGATACTTCACCCTTGAGCCTGGCACTCAGGGCTTTTCTGGCACTCAAGAGGAAATCTTCGGGTACGGGCACGTTTATCCTTCTCAGGTACATCATTAGATGCTTGTTTTCTTCGTAGTAAACCCTGTGAAAGTTGAGAAAATTTTCAATCGACTTATCGGAAATCTTGCGAGCCAGAATCCGTCTTTCGTCAATGAAACAGTCAGCAACCGTGTAATAGTCTCGTCCGAAATATTCATCCATGAAATGGATAAGTTCACTCACCGAGGCTCCCTGCAACCTTTCCGACAGTTCATATTTTATGGTTTCGTATTCATCGATGGAATTAAGCGGTATAATGGAACATCTGAAATCCAGTCCGTCAAAATGTGCCACGCTCAACGCAAATTCCTGTTTTTTTTGCGTTCGCTCATCCTTGCAGGTAACCCGCGCAATGTAGCAGGGGACCGGAGAACCGCTAAAAGATTCATAGTGGTGGTTATCAAAACGGTAACAGAATATTTTCTCCCTTTTTTCGGCGGTCGCCGACAGGATTATCCCGTAATGGGCTGTTAATTTACAGTGGTCTGTGATTGCAGGTCTTACTTCAAGGTTGTAGACACCGAGTCCGTTTCCGTATTTTGGGACGTTACTCGGGGCTTCTTCAAGTTTTCTGAGAAACTCCTCTTCAATATAGGCAGAAGCCCCGGCCTCAAGAGCGAGTTGAATTGCTCTGGCGGCATAACGCAAAATCTGGATGGTTTCGATCCCCGATATTTCGTCGAAAAACCAGCCACACGATGTAAACATCAGCATTGAACATCTCTGCATTTCTAGCAATTGGAGAATAAAAGATCGCTCGTTGAGGCTCAAACTCTTACCGAAATTATCCCTAAAAAAGATATCCAAAACGTTCGGATTTAAAATTACGTCAATGTAATTGTTCCTGACCTGCCAGGGATCCTCGGTAAACGCTGACATCTTTTCAACGTAAAATTCTGCAAGTTGATCACGAAGTCGATCGAGCCCTTCTCTTAGGGGCTTTCGCCATTCTTGGGTCCAGTCCGGATGCCCACCTATCTTACATCCGCAGTTGGATCTCCACCGTTCCACTCCATGGGCACAACTCCATGACGAATTCTCAATGATTTGCACCTCGGCACTCACTGGAAAAAGTTCAAGGTAGCTGGCATAGTTAGTTATAGATACTTCCCCTTCTTCTTCCAGATGGCGAAATGCAGCCGCAAGGGCCATTTCGCCGAATTTAAAATGATGACCATAAGATTCCCCATCCGTAGCGTAGTGAACCAGACATGGATCGCTATTTTCTGGAAACGATTTTTTAATCGCATCAACCAGCACACGGCTATCCGAGAGGAAGTTCTCGAAGGCTACCCCCCTGGCAAGGCTGCCATCGTAAAAAAACAGGTAGATTTCTCTCCCGTTGGGAAGGTGACACTTGTAAGGGCGAGTAGTTTCAATCTTACCTCCAGTAACGTCAATCCATTCATCCTCCGGGGATGTCCGGGATCTAAATGCCTGATAAGGAGATAGTATGGTAAATTTTATGCCCTCGTCTGCCATCACGGATAATGTTTCAGTATTTACGGCAGTTTCAGCCAGCCACATCCCTTCAGGCATTCTACCGAAGTGATAAAGGAAATCCTTTATTCCCCACTTTACCTGGGTCACCTTATCGTGAAAGGATGCAAGGGGCATTATCATGTGGTTATAGACCTGCGCTATCGCATTTCCGTGGCCATTGTTCGCTTCTTTGCTTACCTTATCAGCTTTGATAATCTGGTTGTACGTGGCAGGCATTTTTTTCCTCAGCCACGACAGTAGAGTTGGTCCGACGTTGAAACTTAGCTTGCTGTAGTTATTAATTATGCCAGTTATACGGTTTTTGTCATCAACTAGACGAGCCGCTGTGTTCGGACGATAACACTCAATTGCTATTCTTTCATTCCAGTCGTGGTAAGGCGCAGCGCTATCCTGTACCTCTATTTCTTCAATCCACGGATTTTCCCTGGGTGGTTGATAAAAATGCCCGTGTATGCACAGGTATTTAGACATTGTTTTCCTTCCTTTTAACCATCCTTGGGACTTAGTACCTTGCCTGTCTCTGAGATATCGTACCCACCGAGTTCAAGGATTCTCTCCTGGAACTCCTCGTTTCGGATTATGCTTATCACCATCTGTATTTTTTCGTCATTCCAAAATGCCTCAGGAATAATCAGGTCGTAGCGTTCAGATACCACCGGGATAAAATCAAGCCCGAGGGCATGTGCCGCCGCATATATGCCCATCCCCACGTCGGCGGAACCGCTCAACACGTTAACTGCCACTCCCATGTGAGTAAATTCCTCCTGTTGGTAACCCTTTATCTGGTTCGCATCTATCCCAAGCTGAGCCAGGTGAAAATCGAGCAGTATCCGTGTTCCGGAACCCCTCTGCCTGTTAACAAACATTACATCCTCCCTCGTCAGGTCTTCAATACCCCGTATATTTTTTGGGTTTCCCTTTTGAACGATAAGTCCCTGTTGCCTATGGACAAGGTTAACCACCTTTACGGGTATATTCTTGAGGTAGCGCCTGATGTACGGAAAGTTGTAATCGCCGGTTTCAGGGTCAAGGAGGTGTGAACCTGCCAGATGGGCATGTCCTCGCTTTATGGCCATTAACCCTCCCATGCTTCCTACGTGGCTTGAAGTGAGAAAAAACCTTCCATCTCTTTTGATAAGTTCATCTGCCAACAGGTCAATGGTGTTGTCGTGGCTACCAATCATAACCAGAGTGTTCTCGATTTGCCACTCCGACTTCAGTAGCTCCGCATCTACTTCTTCGCCGTCGTTAATCCCTTCCGTGTCCTGGGGAATGCGGACAATTGCATCCGCCCGGGTAAGGGAAGTTATCACACCTGCTCCACGGCTAAGTGGAGAAGCAACTTTTTTTTCTCCTACCTTACCCAGTATCACTCTAACGAATTCCTCTAGTCCCAATTTTGAAGTAACTTTCCTCCCCATCACTGCCTTTACCCTATCTTCAGGCGGCACCGGGAGACCCCTCAAGGAATAGAGGAGAGGAACGACAAACTGTTCAAAGGAGATTATGGCTGACACGGGGTACCCGGGAATTCCTACCACCGGTTTACCCCCTATTTCCCCAAGCACCGTAGGCTTTCCCGGCATAATCGTAACACCGTGTACGAATACTTCACCAAGTTTTTCCACCAGCCGCGCCGTGTAATCTTCGGAGCCTGATGAGGAACCTGCATTGACCACTATAACATCATATTCTCCTTGAACGCCCTTTTTAAGAGCATCCTCAATAAGGTCGATTTCGTCCGGGACGATGGGTAAAACATTCGCATTGCCTCCGAATTTTTCAGCCAGGCTTGCAAGAACAGAGCTGTTAAACTCCACTATTTCTCCCGGGCGCAGTTCCCTTTTTTCCGCCTCTTCAGGACTGACAAGTTCATTTCCCGTGGGGATAATGAGAAGTCTTGGTTTCTTATAGACTTCCACTTCAAGAATTCCAGCAGCGATTAGTGCTCCCACGTCGTAACTCGTAATTTCATGATTTCTCGGAAAGAGCATCTCACTTGTGATAATGTCTTCACCAACCTTCCGGACATGTTGCCAGGGATAGGCGGCTGTTCTTATTTCCACGGATTCTTTGTCAATGGGCTGGACCTTTTCAATCATGATCACCGCATTGGCAAATTCTGGTAGAGGATCACCGGTATCCACGTAAACGGCATCGGTTCCAAGTTTGAGAATCCGAGGATGTTCTTCTGTAACACCGAAAGTGGATTCGGCCTTAACTGCTATCCCATCCATGGCCGCAGAGTGATAACCAGGAACCGACCTTCTCGCAAATACCGGAGCCGCCGTAACCCTTCCTCTAGCAATCGAGCTGGCAACTTTTTCTGTTTTGCATCTCGTTTCTTTAAACCTTGAAAAAAATATCTTCTTTGCCTCGTCAAGAGTCTTCATATGGAGATAGATTTTCCGCTTGCCCATAACCACCCCTGTTTTATCTGCACACTAGCGTTGAAATCCGAATCGCTGCCAGAAATCTCTTCTAAATCGCTTGCCTGAGTTGATGTCCACCTCCCCGAAATAGACCTGCTCGGTTTCATCTAACTCCACCCTAATCCAGTCTTCAATGTTGTCCAGGCTTTTCAGCCACCTTCTAAAGTGGTCCTTGTCAAGTAGCCTTGGAGGTTCAATAATCATGCTATGTCCACCATACTGGTGGTAGCGCCTGCTTCCTATCACGCAGTTAAAATCAGCCGTGTTAACTCCAACGATGGGAATAAAATTTTCAAAGGCCCTGACAAGACACGCAGTTCGCCAGTGTCCTCGCAATATGGGGAAAATGCCAATATTAAAAATTATATCAACACCCTTGTCTGTGAGTTCCTGTCCCGCCTGGGGCTGACCCCAAAAATCAATGCACACAGGCATACCGATTTTTCCAAAATCGGTATAAAAAATTTCGTAGGGACCTTTTCCGGGGGTAATTCCGAAACTGTGCCTTTCAAGGGATCCAACACTCCTCTTTCTCTGCCTGCCGAGAACCTTTCCATCGCGGCCGAACAAGGTGGCAGTGTTGTAAAGGTTGTCTCCGGAAACTTCAACTATACCTGCAATAATGTAGCTTTTTAATGCCCTGGCCTGGGCGGCAATCTCTTCTTCTCCGTTCCATGGAAAGTATTCCGGAAAACAAATTATATCCAGATTCTTTCTTTTACATCTCTCCAGCAAAAGCAGTGCATGACCAACATTTCTTGGATCATCAAACTGGGGATAAGGTTTCGGCTGAATAATTGCAACTTTAACTGTCGTTTTCACTTTTCACCTCTCGTTAAGCCAATTCCTTTGCGTTATTTATCCATCAATGCTCATACCAACTATGAAACTGTTACGTCCACCCAGTAGGGGAAATGATCAGAGGGGTATCTTCCGTCTACTTCATCCCGCACAAGATCTCCCCTCACTGGCTTAAACTCTTCATCCAGGAGTATCCAGTCCAGACGTCCCCACTGCGGATTCCCCGTGAAACCGTGATGAGTGAGGCTGCTCTCGTCTTCCGGTTTCCCCAATTCTTTCCAGGTATCTAGCAAGGGGCCACCGGGTTTGACGAGAATTTTATAGACATCCGAACCTGGCACATCGTTAAAATCACCGGCAAGAATAACCGGATCTTCCTTGCTTCTTATCCATGTCCTAATTAGTTTTGCCTGTTGCGACCTGGCTTCTGCAGAAATATTATCCAGGTGCGTAGACGCAAACCAGAAGAGTTTCTCCGAATCATAGCACTTAGCCCTCATGAAAGAAAGCATGCGAGGAAAGGCGCTCCCCCAGTCTTTACTCAGGTGGACCCCGGGGGTTTTCGAGAGCCAGAACTCACCCCCATCAAAGCTTCTTATGGTAGACTTCTTGTAAAAGATAGTTGGGTATTGACATTTATTGTCCCACACACGGTTTTTCACAAACATGTTGTAACCTGTGAGTTCCCTTTCAAGGTAAGCCAATTGGTAACGCGTCCCTTCCTGTGTTGCCAGAAGAGACGGAGAGTAGGAAAGGATGAGCTTGACCACGGTTCTTTTTCGAACGTACCAGAAATTATATCCGTCCTTCGGATTGGGGAACCGCAAATTTATCGTCATGATCCTCATGAAAACGGAATTAACCCCTACGGTTTTACAACTTACTTGGTTTTCATTAACTTGAAAAATTCAGATATTTCCTTGACTGACATGCAATTTATAACATCACGCTTCTCAAGCCAACCCTTTCTTGCACAATGCACCCCCCAAAATATATCGTGGATCCCTTCCTGGCTATGGGCATCTGGCCCAATACAGATCTTAACGCCCCTTGATTTAGCATACGGACAATGACGCCAGTCAATATCGAGCCTGTGCGGATTAGCATTAAGCTCGATGACCTTGTTCTCTTCAGCGGCCACATCAATGAGTTCTTTCATGTCCACCGCGTAACTTGGCCTGCCGAGGAGAAGCCTACCGGTAGGATGTCCTAGTATCGTAAGAAATGGATTCTTTAACGCCCTAATCAACCTCTGCATCATCCTGTCCTGATCATTGCTGAAACCGGAGTGTACGGAACCGATTACGAAGTCAAATTGAGCCAGCACATCCTCGGGATAATCGAGAGAACCATCGGGGAGAATATCGGACTCAATTCCCCAAAAAATACCGAAACCGGGGTATTTTTCCCTAAGATTCTCTATCTCTTCTCTCTGGCGTTTCAAATCATCGATTTTTAATCCGCCGGCATACCCTGCAGTTTGGCTGTGTTCACTTATACCAACGTATTCATACCCCTGGGAGCTTACGTATTTAACCATCTCTTCAAGAGAACATTTGCCATCACTATAGGTTGTATGAACGTGAATAATGCCCCTGATGTCTTCCACTTCAATGAGAGTAGGAAGACGATGCTCTGATGCCGCTTCGATCTCCCCCATCCCTTCCCTTAGTTCCGGAACAATATATTCAAGGCCGAGGAACTGATAGATCTCAGCCTCACTGCTACAAATTATTTCTCTGCCATCCCTTGAAATCCCGTATTCATTCATTTTCATGTTCATTTTCTTTGCCAATTGTCTCAGTGCCACGTTGTGTTCTTTGCTACCTGTAAAGTGTTGAAGGGCATGAGGAAACTGGCTCGTTCTGACTACTCGCAGATCAGCAGCTATTCCCTGTTCCAGGATTGCACTGGATTTGGTATGGCCTCGGGCCACAACCTTACTTACACCAGGGAACGAAACAAACCTTCCCATCACTTTGTCCGGAGTTTCAGTGCCTACTAACATGTCAATATCCTTAACGATCTCCTTGAAACGCCTCAAGCTTCCGGTAATTTCCAAGTAGTTATCATCCGCTACTTCTCGAAGCCAGGATTTGAGCGCCATTGCCTGGTCCCACGCTTCATCCACGAGGAAGTGCCCCTGGAATTTCTTGATGTAACGGATACCCTCGATAATCTTCTCCTGGGTTTTGGCTCCAAAACCTTTTAGCTTAATAAGCCTATTTTCGATGCACGCGTATTCGAGTTCGCCTATGGAACTGATACCGAGTTTTTCATATAGCACCTTGGCTTTTTTGGGGCCGAGACCAGGTACTTTGAGCATGTCAAAAAGTCCCTCCGGCACGCTTTTTTTAAGTTCACGGTAAAATGCGAGGTCTCCTGTTTTTACAAGTTCCCTTATCTGCGATGCCAGAGTTTTGCCAATGCCTTTAATTTTCTCAAGTTTTCCTTCTTTTACTAGTTCAGCTACCGGTTCGGTAAGAGAGTACAAGGTACGAGCCGCATTTTGGTAAGCTCTTACCTTGAAAACGTTTTCACCCTTAATCTCTAGCAGTAACGCTATTTCTTCCAGGATTTTTGCTATTTCTTTATTTTCCATGGTTGTGCTAAATTCCTCCGGTGTCTTCAAATTATGCTATTTGTGTCCCCAGCATGGCCGGACTACATCGGGTTCGCGACAGTGAACGATAAATGTCTTCCCCAACGGGCATTCAAAGTCCAAGAGAAAGCAGACTTCAATACAAAAAAAGTGTAACTTCTCCGCAATCCAGCCACCGAATAACAGGCATTGCAAAGTCATTACTATATCTCCATAATCTGAGATTTTAGATTATGACCGCTCGGGGCAAGTGTCAATTCAATATTTACACCTTGCATAGGAATATACGACTCCATTTTGACCAAAAAGGAGTAAAAAACAAAGTATGATTATAAAATAATAGTCAAGATGGAAAGATTTTGCTATGTAGTATGGAGGTTGTTAAAAGCGCTTAGCTGGTTTTTTCTTGTTAACCTGAATCCGCGACGAAACTTTATGGCTGATTTGCATAACATGTCTAACTTGCTGATTATCAGCCACGCAATCAGGGTGTATTATTCTTTGAACAATCACGAATTCAGGGTTAAACAAAAACATTTTTAAACGTTTGAAGTTATTACACGCTAAATGTTATGTAAAGTTTATGTATTTCTTTCAATTTTTAAAGCGCCACAGAGAGAAGTAACTTTTCCGCCAATCACGAGATGCTGATTGGCGAAAATGCTCATGCCATTAGCGTTGCAAGCATTGGTTTAAGTAAGGAGATTTTTCAAGCTTCGTTGTGGCACCAAGTACCACGGGGAGCTTAATTAATGTTTTGTATCCGTTTTATTGGACTTTAAGAAAGACCCTAATGGTTCGCTATGGCCGGACTAATGTGGATCAGCGATGATGGTTAGTTCGAAATTATGCTTGACAAAATACCTGACATAGAAGGGATCGATATTGCTGTACATTATACTCCCGCATCTACGGTAGGAGGAGATTTTTACAACGTATTGAAGTGTCACAAAGGGCATGCGGGTTTTATCATTGGGGACGTGTCGGGCAAAGGGTTAGTTTCGGCACTTTTCTTGGTTAGATTCATGAAGGAATTTCAAAAAATAGCGCTATGCCAGGAGACACTCCCGGAAATAATGAAGAAGACTAACGAAATGGTGTACCAGGAAACTCGCAACGGCACCTTTATCACCATGGTATTCATGATATACAGTCCGGAGGATAAAACGTTACATTACACCAATGCCGGCCATCCTCCTCCACTTCTCTGGAATTCCAGAAAGAGACTTTTTTCGTGGCTCAACAAGGCAAGTGTACCGCCGTTGGGGATATCCAAGGAACTATCAGTTGTTGAAGTTGAAGAGATCAAGCTAGACGAAGGCGATTGCCTTATTCTTTACACAGATGGGTTGGTAGAAGCTCGAAACGTAAATGGCGAGTTATATGGATTTAAAAGGCTGGAGAAGCTAGTTCAAAAAACCAAGTCAAATGCAAAGGAGATAATTGATACGATAGTGAACGATTTAGAGTTCTTCAGTACCGGTTCCAAATATCGTGATGACCTGACAATATTGACGTTCTGTCTGAATAAAAATAGTTTCTAATGCTTAGGAACAAGTTGAAGGAGCAAAGAATGATGATCGATAACAATCCTGTCCTTGAGGCAATTTTCACCAGGAGAAGTGTTCGAGACTACCTGGACAAGCCGGTGCCCAGGGATATTATCGATAAGGTTATCGAGGCAGGCACATGGGCCCCTTCGGGCCTTAACAATCAACCCTGGAGATTTGTAATTGTAGAAGACAAGGGAGTGAAGTCTCAGATAGCGGAACTTACGCGTTATAAACCTATCATTGAAAAGGCACCGGTTATAATTCCTGTTTTCATTGACAAGCAAAGCATGTACAGCGAAGTAAAAGACCACCAGGCCATTGGGGCCTGCATCGAAAACATGTTGCTTGCAGTACATTCCCTGGGTCTCGGAGCAGTCTGGCTGGGAGAAATTTTAAAAAATGCTGACCAAGTTAGACGTATCCTGGAATTGCCAGACTCCTTCGAACTAATGGCCGTTGTTGCGATGGGTTATCCAAAGCACACAAAACAAAAATCTAGCCGGAAACCCCTGGATGAATTGATTTTAAAAGAAGTTTAACCCGAACAAATAGACAGTAGGTGATAAATTATGAAAGTTGGTTACTTCACCATGGAGATAGGGCTCAACGAAAGCATCCCCACGTACAGCGGTGGTTTGGGGGTCCTTGCAGGAGATTATGCCAAGTCGGCAGCCGACCTCGATTTGCCTCTCGTTGTTGTAACACTTTTATACAAGCGGGGATATTTCGTACAGGAAATAAACTCTGAGGGATGGCAGGAAGAGGTCTACCCGATATTTGACCCCAGACCCTTTATGGAACCGTTACCCCTTACCGTGAAGATAGAAATTGAAGGCAGAAAAGTGGCCGTGGGAGCCTGGAAGTATAACTGCCAAGGGATCAAGGGGAAGGTGCCCATATACTTCCTCGACACCGATCTTCCCATGAACAGTGATGAAGACAGGCAAATTACGTATTATCTATACGGTGGAGACCACAGGATGCGAATTGCCCAAGAAGCTGTCCTGGGTATTGGTGGCTACGAGATATTGAAGCGCTTGGGTGAAAAAATAACCACCTACCACATGAATGAAGGCCATGCAGCTTTTCTTACCCTTGCCCTTTACCGAGACGTTAACTACGATCGCGAAAAGGTCAAGGATCTTTGCATCTTTACAACTCACACTCCAGAGCCTGCGGGGCACGACAAGTTTGATTACGAGCTTGCACACCAAATGATTGGCA
>JALSTM010000267.1 GCA_026983715.1 Desulfobacterales bacterium | reverse complement strand
CCAGCGTTTCAAGGATTCGGCCAAAATCCATCACCAGTTTTTGTTCTTTTTCGGCAAAACCCCATGACCGTTTTGTATCCACGTAAAGGACTCCCAGGTCTCTACCAACAGGAATAGCAAATAGGCCCTTTATTCCCTTTTCACCCTTTTCATAAAAGGGAAGTTCGTTTACGTCGAAATAGTGACCCAGCTTTCCGACCTGAATGGTTTCACGCTTGGCAATCACACGTTCTATCAACCCTGCATCATTTAGCGGACAAGAAAAATTGCCGTTGAAGTACTTGCCGAGGCTGTGGTAGCAAACAACATCGATCCTCTTGTTATGAGGATTTTTAAGGAAAAACGCGGAAGTATAGGCTTCCAGGGTATTGCTAAGCAGGTTTATTATTTGCTGAAAGCTAGTAGAGTTGGTCATCTACTCGTTTCCCCGAACATTTTGCATGCTGGATTCAAGCCTGCACATGGTCTTGTAAAATTCCACTCCGTAACTGGTAGCAGACCATATTGCCAACACCAGGGCAACCCACAAAAACACCATGCCGATAAAATGATAGTTAATCTTAGAATCCCCGTTATAAATAAGTAGGAAAAGAATAGCCACGGTAAGTGATATCATCTTATTCTTGCCGAGCCGGCTAGCATCAATGATGATTCCTTGGGATGCCGCAACGGTTCTCAAACCCATGATAACAAAGTCTCTCGAAATAAAAACAAACACCATCCACGCTGGAACCTTGTGCTGAGCTACAAGCATTATCAAAACCGCAGAAACGAGCAACTTGTCTGCCAAAGGATCAAGCAATTTACCCAGCGGAGTAATTTGGTTTCTCCTTCTGGCTAGTATACCGTCCAGCAAATCTGTAACCGAAGCCAGCGCAAAGATCACGAACGCCCCATTGCATGTGGCTGCAGTCGGTGGCATACTCAAAAGGACGATAATCAATGGTATGAAAGCGATTCTAAGATACGTTAAAAGATTAGGTAACGATAAAATGTGTTCCCTTGGAAAAAGTATCATGGAAAACTGCTGTGTTTTTTCTTCTAGTTAATGTCAAAATTCCTTGCAGTAGGATCAATAAACCCGCGATCAGTGGTTCACTCCCGTAAAAAATATCATTAGATGAAACAAATTTCTATCCATACCGACCTCGTTGCCGGCAAGACTGATACCAGTAGTATAATTCTTAAAAGGCAGTTTGCAACATATTTTTAAATTATGCCTGTGTATTCTCTTGCAACGGGAAAACTCATACCCACGGTTGAAACCATGGGATGCACGTACGCGACAACATCTGGGGATGTGGAAGTTAGTAGAACAATTCCCAAAAAAACATTTGCAACATTATGTCATTGCGATGGATCCCGCACCTACTTCAGATACGACTATTTGCCATTGCTCCTACAATTCGCAGAAAGTGGGTGCGGGATCCTCGCAATGACCGGTTTTAGGACTTTTTACGAAATCATCAATCTTTGTCCCGAGTTTTGGTTGCGTCTTCGCTGGCTTAGCTTATTGTTTCACACAATAAGCCCTTTGTCACGAAGCAAGGTTCAACGGTATCAATAGACTACATTTCTAACTCAAGATGAAAAAGGACCAGATTGATGGCTAGGAAGGTAGACTTTGCCACTAAAAACTAGCCCACGGTTTTAAGCGCCTTTCCCCTACCTCATGCTAATCCTTATTTTTCTCCTGTAGTCTCTAAAATACTCGAGCACCCGTTTCACGTAAGTTCTCGTCTCAGGGAAAGGTGGTATCCCCTTGTATTGGTTTACAACATCCGGGCCGGCGTTATAGGCAGCAAGAGCAAAAATGATATTGTTATTAAATTGGTTCATAAGCATCTTTAGATAGCGGGTCCCGGCGAGTATGTTTTCTTCAGGATCGAAAGGGTTTTTAACATTTAATAACTGGGATGTCTCGGGCATCAATTGCATCAGTCCCTCGGCTCCCTTGGGAGAGACCGCGTAAGGGTTGAAGTTTGACTCGGCCTTGATCACCGCCTTTAAAAGAGCAAAATCAAGGCCGTACCTTATCGATGCCTTCCATATGTGCCTGTCGTAGTAAGATTCGTACGGGGCTTTAAGCCACCTTTTTCTGGCTTTCCTTCTGAGAATCGGTTTTTTAGATGCCCGGTAAAGCTTGTACCTGTTGTCAGTGGGAACATTGGAAAAGTGCACCACTCCCTGGGCATCCACATAACAGTAAATACCTGCCGAAACGGTTGTTGCCAAGCAGAATTGTAACAATAAGAAAACTGTGACAATTCTTGATCTTGACACAACTGCCTCCACCAATTACGGGTTCATCTTTTTGTAATCTGCGAGGAACTTTTCCATTCCTATGTCGGTTAACGGATGCTTCGATATCTTTTCAATCACACTGAAAGGTATAGTAGCAATATCCGCCCCCATCAAGGCTGCTTCAAGGACGTGTATGGGATTCCTTATACTTGCCACGATTATCTCTGTCTCAAACATGTAGTTGGCGTAAATTTCAACAATATCACTCACCAACTGCATGCCGTTTTCGGCAATATCATCCAGTCGCCCCACGAAGGGACTCACGTAGGTGGCTCCCGCCTTTGCGCCCATAAGTGCCTGCAATGGAGAAAACACCAATGTTACGTTGGTTTTTATACCTTCTTGGTTTAACACCTTCACCGCCTTCATACCTTCGGTGGTCATCGGTATTTTTACCACCACGTTTTCATGTATCGTAGCAATATCTCTTGCCTCCTCGATCAGGTCTTCGGCTTTCGTAGAAACTGCCTCCGCACTAACCGGGCCATTTACCAGTTCACAGATTTTTTTTATGTGCTCCCTAAAGCCATCCTTACCTCTTACTCCTTCCTTTGCCACAAGCGTTGGATTGGTGGTTACTCCATCCAGTATCCCAATACTGTTTGCTTCCTTAATTTCATCCAGATTCGCCGTGTCTATAAAGAACTTCATTAATCAACTCCTCCCTTTGATACCTCGTGTTGATTCATATTAGTGTACAACGCCTTCATTTTCACTCGCAACATTTATTTCAGGAATCTCTCATTAGTTACTCAATAGCTAAGAACCACTTATACAGTGTACCGTATCTGCCCAGGCCTTCACACAAGCGCTTATAGATTGCAGATTTCACGCTCCCACCTGGCTAAAGTGACAAATTTTAAATTAACCCCATCTTATTCCTTTAATTGCTTCTTAAGAGGGCGCTTTCTAAATATTGTGCTAAATAAAAAGCTAAAACATGGTCATTGCGATACCGCACCCACTTTAAGCCATACATCTCGATATTAACTCGAAAACATTATCATAAAGTGGGTGCGGGATCCTCACAACGACGTAATATTGTAAACGTTTTTCAGGAATAGATCTACTAGTTCTAGTAACCCAAATTTATCAGAGTCTCCCTATTATTTCTTTCCAAGCTTTTTCATGTACTTGTCCCTGCATTCCTTGCTACAAAAGAAATAGGTTTTGCCGCCTGCACTTGCTCTTATGGCCCTCCCCTTTTGCACAAAGGTCTTGCAGTAAGGATCTTCGACCATCTCTTCGAAGGATCCTTGGCCATACTCGCCATTTTTACTGAACTGTTCCCCCGCCCAATGCCTGTCGGCTTTTTTCTTTCTAAAATACCGATACAGAAAGAAGGCCAAGAGAATCAGTATCGCAATTCTCATTATTCAGCCTTTATGCCATACGTTAAAAAAGCCTTAAATATCACCATTGTACCTGGTAACTTCTTCCCCTTCTTCGGGCAAACTTTCGAGAAGTTCTCGCACCGTTTTCCCCAAAACGGGATGAACCTTGCCAGGAGCAATTTCTGCGAGCGGCTCTAGCACAAAACGCCTTTCATGCAAATGCGTGTGTGGTACTACCAGAGATTGAGAGGCTATCACCTTATCGCCAAAAAACAGTATATCAAGGTCGATTATCCTGGGACCCCAGCGTATTACCCTTTCTCGCCCCATTTTTTTCTCGGTCCCTAGCAAAAGATCCAGGAACTCACGGGGTCCCATGTTCGTGGAAATTTCTGCGGCACCGTTAATAAACCAGTCCTGTTCCTTAAAGCCAACAGGCTCCGTAAGATAAAGGGATGATACCTTCAATATTTTAGTTTTTTCAGAATCATCCAGGTACTTGAGAGCAGTACGGCAATTTGAGACACGATCCCCAATGTTCGATCCGAACCCTATGTGGACAATGGTTGTCACGGATCTCTTACTCCACTTAAAAGCTCAACTTTTCCATCCTTGAAACCGCCTCTTCAAGCCTGCTCTTGTCAACGGTCAAGGCCATCCTTATGTAACCTTCACCAGGTTCTCCGAACCCGTTTCCGGGCGTAACAACTATTCCTGCTTCTTTCAGTAAAAGGGAAGCGAAGCGGGCGGACGTATAGCCCTGTGGTACTTCGCACCACACGTAAAAAGTGGCAAGGGGTTTTTCAATGCCGAGCCCTATTTTTTGAAGGCCTTCCACCAGTACGTCCCGTCTCTCCTTGTATATTTCACAATTTCGTTTCACGCATTCTTGGCTCGAATCCAGGGCCGTTATCCCTGCCATCTGGATCGCGTTAAAAGCCCCTGAATCAATATTACTCTTAATCTGCCCGAGCCCGGATATTACTTCGGAATTTCCCACTGCAAACCCAAGTCTCCACCCAGTCATATTGTAGGTTTTTGAAAGCGAATGAAACTCTATTCCCACTTCCTTGGCTCCGGGTACCTCCAGGAAACTTATAGGCCTATAGCCATCATATGCAAGTTCCGTGTATGCGGCATCGTGGCAAACTATTACGTTATAGGCATTTGCAAACTCGATTACCTTTGAGAAAAATTCTTGATCAGCCACGGCAGCAGTAGGATTGTTCGGATAGTTTATGAACAACAATTTCGCCTTATTTGCTATTTCTTCCGGAATATCATCTAGAACCGGCAAAAACCTGTTTTCTTTCTTCAATGGCAAAAAAAACGAAGACCCGCCAGCAAACATCGTCGCAGTATGGTAGACCGGATAACAGGGAGAAGCCACGAGAGAAATATCACCATCGTTTATAAAAGCGAGAGGCAAGTGAGCAATCCCTTCTTTTGAACCTATTAATGTCACGACTTCGGTAGTGGGATCCAGTTCTACACCGAATCTTTTTAAGTACCACCTCGAGACTGCTTCTTTGAAATCGTTCATCCCAGAATACGACGGGTACCGGTGAGTACTCGGATCATCGACGGCCTCTTTTAAGCTCTCGATGATATGGTCTGGCGTGGGGAGGTCCGGATCTCCAACACCCAGATCTATGACATCAACACCCCGCTCGATCACTTCTGCTTTTACCCGATCTATCTCTTTGAACAGGTAGGGAGGTAGCTTTTTTACTCGATCAGCCTTGTCAATTTTCATGCTTTGTCTCCTCGAATATCTCTATTTTCCCTAGCCGGGAATGCATACAACGTGAACAATCAGATCATCTTAACCCTAGCACATCCTGCATATCATACATTCCGTTTGGCTGATTTACTATCCACATGGCAGCACGGACCGCACCCCGCGCAAAATTGTCACGGCTATGAGCCTTATGAGTAACTTCAATGCGTTCTCCTATCCCCCCGAACAAAACTGTGTGTTCTCCGACGATGTCCCCTGCACGTATCGTCTGAACACCTATTTCTTCCTTCTTACGTTCCCCGATCATCCCGTGCCTACAGAAAACTCCCACATCAGAAAGCTTCCACCCCCGTGCCTCGGCAAGAACTTCAGCAAGTTTCATGGCGGTTCCGCTGGGAGCATCTTTCTTGTGATGATGGTGAGCCTCTATAATTTCAATGTCAAACCCGTCACCCAGGTATTTCGCAACTTCCGCTACTATCTTGAACAACACGTTAACACCCACGCTCATGTTGGGCGCAAGCACACAGGGGACATTTTCAGCGTACTTTCGCGCCTGTTCAAGATCTGATTCACCAAATCCGGTACTACCTATCACAATGGGTCGCTTGTAAGTAGATGCAATTTCCAGGTGACGTAGAGAAGCCTTAAAGTGGGTGAAATCAATTATGACATCCCCTTTCTCGACTACATCTTCGAGGCTTGAAGCCACCAGTATCCCAAGATTGCCAGCCCCCACCACTTCACCGACATCTTTCCCTACAGCCGGATGATCGGCACGTTCAAAACTGGCGGCAAGTTCAATCCCGTCTGTTTCAAGTATCGTTTTAATAATTCTTCCGCCCATTCGGCCGGCTGCACCGGCAACAATAGCTTTTATCATGGTTAATCTCCTA
>JALSTM010000266.1 GCA_026983715.1 Desulfobacterales bacterium | reverse complement strand
GCAATGTCCGCCACGGCGTAACCCCTTGCAAAAACGGGGGAAGCAAGGCTCCGTCGCCCTCCGCTTCCCCCGCTCTATCCGTTAACCACGGACCTTTATGAGTCCATAGGTTTTTGACTGGCTCCCCGGGCCGGACTCGAACCAGCGACTAAGTGGTTAACAGCCACCCGCTCTACCAACTGAGCTACCGGGGAACATTGTTACTAACAATTTAAAGCAACGATCGCTATTCGTCAAGTTTTAGCGATTAACCATCCTGACCGGTTTTTACGAGCTGTGCTAGATCCGTCTAAGGTACTTATTTGTTGCCCAGTCTCGTTGCGCTCCTTATGTAACAAAACTGTCAGGATGTGTCAAGAAAAAGTTCAAGGCTTCGAATTTAAATATATTTAGTTATTTTAGCTCGTTAGAGCCATTTCTGTTATCTACTACGGTTCGTTTAGAATATTTACCTATAAACATGTAACGCCTTAGCATGTCTTAATCCTGACAGTATCGCAAAAAATCTCCTGTTTTGTCATTGCGATCCCGCACCCACTTCCTGCGAACTGTAGGAGCAATGGCAAATAGTCGTATTTGAAGTAGGTGCGAGAGAAGCTATATCACTGATTATAGGGGTAAGACCGGAGTAGGGATTGATGGATTAAGGGGTAAAGCAGAAGCTGATTCATCTCTAATCATTAATCCTCAATCTCTTACTGATGAGATTGCCGCGTCTCCCGCACCCACTTTAAGCCATACATCTTGATATTAAGCCGAAAACATTGTCATAGAGTGGGTGTGGGATCCTCGCAATGACCGGTTTTAGGACTTTTTACGAAACCATCAATCTTTGTCCTGAGTTTTGATTGCGGCTTTGCTGCCTTAGGGGCGATTGTTGGCATAATTATGGGTATTATAATCTTTGCTCCAAAGCTTTGGAAATTCTTTTGCAATCAACCTGAGGCGGATCAACGCCAAGAATTATTACACTTTATTTATGCGATGAAAAAGGAAGGACTTGGCTTCAAGGCACGCAGGGATAAGCTGGAGAAACGTGGCTTGCAGCGCGATGTGGCGGAAATGCTTCTGGCAGAGGCTGAAATGCAATTCGGAAATAGCCTCGAAGATCCTACAAAACGATCCAAAAACGGCTAACATAAGACTCAAATCAAGCGTATTTACATTTGTTTTGAGCCTATGAGGGGAGGAAGGGGTCTGCGCACACATTTCGGGCTTGTGAACATCCCAAAAAAACAAAGAAAGGAGAGCACCATGGCTACAGGTAATTCCAACAAAGTTTTTAACGTTATGCAGCCTATTTGATACGGACATGATGTTTACAAAAAAACCGTTTCTGCCTGACTGCTTATTACACATAGTGATGGGAGAGTAGAGAGTCAAATCGAAGAATTTGAAACCTTCGCTGACCAACTTTTTCATCTTAGAGATTGCCCCCTGGAGAATAACTGTCCTGTAGTGGCCATTGAGAGTACAAGCGTTTACTGGCAACCTGTTTATAACGTACTTTAAGGGAGATTGAAGTTCAACTGGTTAATGCTTGACATACTAAACATGTTCCTGGTCGAAAGACCGATACAGAGGATTGTCAGTGGTTGGATAATCTTCTGCGAAATGGCCTCATTAAGGGAAGTTTTATTCCTCCCAAAGAAACAAGACAACAAAGAGATCTTACTCGTTTGAGAAAGAAGTATTCGTAGTCTTTGGGAGACTATAAAAGAAAGGTACCTACTATCAAGCGAAATACTATCGTCATAAAGCCCGAAGGGGAGTCAAACGGGCAATCATTGCCATTACTCATCGGATACTAAAAGCCATTTACTACATCATTAAAGACGGGGTCCCCTACCAGGAATTACTCAGCATTATTTGGATAAAGCGACAAGGGCATCGAAAATTTGTAAACTAAAAGCAGAAGCAAGATCACTTGTTTATCTAGTTATCCCAATTAACCCTTAAGACTCAATACTTACACACATCGGGTCAACAACTGAAGCCTCAGAGCGCGTATTAAAACATGATGGTTTCCAGCTAGCACAACAAATTGTCGACTCTTCAATGAAATCACGAATTAAAAACTTACTCTCGCAAGCTGGAAAAAACAAAAAACACGACAAAAACGGACGTTTTCATTAAAAAACTACATTCGCGGGCTTTGCTCGGGGCTTGCGATTCACAGGGATGTCATGGGATCTCCCGTATCTCCCGAGAAGTATCCATTTCTAAGTCTACTATTTGGCAAGGGCATCTCAGAGTTGTATGAAGTAACCTCGAAAAATCTCGGCTTCAGGGCTTTTTCTCGTTACATGTCAAAGTGCCATCTCTACCTGGAGATTCGGAAGTTTCTAGTGCTAGAAAAAGGCGTTCACTCTCCTGAGCTTTAGCCATTACAGTTCTATGAAAACCTCTAGGGTATTTTTGTAAAGCTACATAATATTTTCACTTTTCACGGGTGCTCTCATTTCAAACTGTCACAATCTTGTGCTTAATAGCATACTTGACCAATCCTGCTACGCTGTGTATGCCAAGTTTACTCATAATATTTTTCCTGTGGGTATCAACCGTTGTCACGCTGATACACAAGGACTCAGCTATGCTTTGATTCGTCATACCTTCTGCTATGAGCTGTAGGATTTCTTTTTCCCTTTCCGTTAAAACATTGCTGCTTGTGTCATATGATTCCCTGGCAATTTGAAGGAGTCTTTTCATCACAGGTTCTTCCAGCACCGGGGAAATGAAAAGCTTACCACAGTTCACGGCTCTAATTGCGTCTACGAGCTGGGTAATACTATCTTCTTTCAGCACATAGCCAAGGGCTCCACTCTTAAGGGCTTCCATGGAAAAAAAAACGTCAGCATGCATTGACAGGAAAAGAATCTTTGCGTCGGGAAACACCTTTTTTATTCTTCTTGCGACTTCGATTCCATTTAGCCCGGGCATCCCCACGTCCAGTATAGTAACATCGGGTTTAAGTTTTTCGACTTCCCTAATAGTTTCCTGTCCCGTTTCAGCCTCACCAATAACCATGATATCACTGTTTTTTTCAAGGAGCGTCTTGAGCCCCTGGCGAAACATCAAATGATCGTCCGCTATAAACGCCCGGATCATATTTCTTCCTCCTTGGTGTCAGATACGGGGATTTCGATAATAACCCTTGTCCCTTTTTGATGGCTGGATTCGATGGAAAAATTTCCGTTCATTGAGCTTACCCATTCCTGTACACTAAACAGCCCTATTCCCTTGATATGCTTGGAAAACTTGAGAGCACTCTCCACATCAAAACCTTTTCCGTCGTCATCCACCACAAGCCTCAAAACGCCATCCCGTCCCACCACAGTAACAACGATTTCACCGGCTCCCGCGTGTTTCCAAACATTGTGCAGAAGCTCGCGATATGCCCTGAAAAGATAAACTTCCTGCGATCTTGTCAGGGGAACTTCGGTCCCGAGAGCATAGATGGTTACCGGTATGTGAGTTTTTTCTGTAAAATTCCGGGCATACCACTCAATTGTAGGTATTAATCCTTCACGATCCAGCATCGGCGGATAGAGCTCAAAAGTCATAGTCCGTATCTGATCAATCACTTTTGCCAGCAACTCCCTGGATTCCTTAAGGTAGTTTGTTTCCCCTTCTCCCCCGCACTCGAAGTACATCTCGGCGGATTCAATCTTCATGTTGACAAGGGCAAGATTCTGGGCAACATCTTCGTGGAGGATCAGCCCAATGTTTCTGCGTTCTCTTTCTTCTGCCATTACGACTTCTTCCCTGAGCCGCTTCTGAAAATATTGTCTTGCTCGTATCCTTTTCCGCCTTTCGGTTATGTCCCTGAATATTCCCTCGCACCCCACAAGCATACCATTTTCGTCGTACGAAGCCGTAGCCGTCATAAGACATACCAGGAGTTTACCATCGTTTCGTTTCAGGTGAACTTCGTAATCTCTGACATAGCCCTCATGAGCAAGTTTATGGTTCAGTTTCCCAATTTTTTCCGTCCTATTTCCGTGGAATGGTACTACAATGTTGCCAGGCTCCTTTTCCAGGAATTGAATACCGATTAAGTTTGCACATGATTCGTTCATGTTAAGTATTTTCCCGGTTACATCCATGACAAAGAAACAATCTTTCGATTTTTCAAAGAGATGGCGAAATTTTGATTCGGAAGCCTTAAGTTTGTTGATGTTTTTTTCAAGTTGAGAAGCCATCGCATTGAAGACGTTCCCGAACTCACCCATTTCATCGGAGGAATAAACACTGGCTCTTGCTGAAAGGTCCCCTGCTTGAATCTTCCTTGCAGCGTCGGCAAGCGAAATGATAGGTCTTGTAATAAAATAGGCTACTGCAACGGAGACTACAACGCAACCAAGAACCAGTAGTGCCGTGACAAGAAAAAACGATTTCGGGAAACGCCCCAGGGAAGGAGAAATTCTGGATTCTTTCAAAGTTGAAAAAAGTATCCAGAAAGGTTTTGTACTTTTAGTTTCTGAAATAATATGCCGGCCGGAAGAGCTGTTATTACTGGAACGAGTTATATTTGGGATTTCAGAAAGAAGGGGTATTCTCCTGTAGGAGATGAGCGTCTTTTGTCCGTCGGTTCCGTAGTTCTCAAATAGTGTCCCGTGATCTTTTCCGAGCATCAACGACATGAGGCACTGATCTTGGAGGTACAGTGTTTCCTTGTTGTCAAACATAAAACCGAAGGTTTTAGTCGGATCGGGATGAAAAAGAAAATACCCGTTTGAATCAACAAGGTAGTAGTTTTTTTCGAGCCTGGCCGTTTCATCCTGGTGTTTTTCGAGAATTCCCAGTATGGCCTTACCCAAGACATTGACAATAATGATACCTTTCGTCTGCCCTATTTTATCCGTCACCGTGGTAGCATAGCGGATAGTGGGCACAAACGGCCGCTCGATTTTGCCATGTTCAATGTTTAAGTCCATGGGAGATACATAAATCTCTCCCTTTTTAAACCTTATAGCATCCTTAAAATAGTACCTCTCCCCCTTGTACTGTAGTTCAGATTCGGGAACGCACGTGGCGGTTTCCCCGTCAAAATTAATCCTGATAATCTCCATGCCCCCGGAATTTATGAACCGTACTTGCAAATATATCCGGTGACGTTCCGCTAGGGCTAGAAAAGTTTTCTCTATAGATGATAGCATTCCCGCTTTTTCCCGTTCATTGCAATTTCTGAGATTAATGTATTTTTGCAACATTGGAAGATCCCGTAGAAAAAACAGATCACGTAGGACCCATCCTAACATTGTCTCAATTTTTGAGCTGATGAGTAGCACATCCTCTGAAGCCTGTGCCATCTCCCTTTTAACGGCAAAATTTTTGTAAAGGTACGTCGTATACATAGTGTTGGCAATTACTGTTCCAACACCCAGACTTATGAATATGAGAATAAACTTGGTGCGGAGGCTGCTAAAGGCTTTTCCTGAAAACATTATCCCGATTAGCTAATCCCAAAAGGTTGGATGTAGGTTGCCATAACTCCTCAACCTCGTATTAAGCCCTATATCTCACATTTATCACATCCTGTCAAAACTTCATTAGTTAAGGAATATCCGATTAATTACCCAAATAACCCAGGACCAGTTGCACGTCATCTCGTTCCTCTGGTTAACCAGCACGGCTGGACTACATTGGACCGACTGTAACAAACGGATGGAAGTCTCTACAAAACTCCATCTAGAGCCAAAAATAGACTTCCAAAAAAACGTGATGGATTCTGGCTCTACGTATCGCTCCGGCCGGAATGATGGATTTTGGATTATTCCTATCGGCTCTTTTACCATACTGGATTTCCAGAATCCCAATTTATTAGAGTTTCCTTAAATACAATCAGCATACACCAGATTCAAAGTAAACAATCACCAATTTCATAACCACAAAATACCTTACACACGGTATGTCCCTTTGCTCGTATTTTCCGTAGATTGTATTTGCCAGCCGGATATTTGAAATCTTGAAGTCACACCATCAAGTGAAGAAAGGTATTCGCCATGAGAACAACAAGCCATACAAAGAAATTTTCTGTATTCTCGGGCGCGGTGCTTCTTTTACTTATCTATTCTGCTATTGCGCTCGGCGCTGACTTTCCAGCCCCCAACACTGGGTGTATTTCTACTAACTGTCATGCGGGTATAGAGCCGATAAGAGACCACAATTCTAGCATGGCAAAGCAGATCTACGACATGGGAAAGAAATACGGAGACCCGAATGGTTGTGTCGTATGCCACGGTGGGAATCCCAAGGAGGTTAAAGAAAAAGAGATAGCACATTTTGGAGCACCCGAAGGATGTGCCTTAAATACGTTTGTCACATACCCTGGTTCACCGTGGGTCAATGATAAGACGTGCGGACTCTGCCACAGGGAACACGTTTATTCAGAACACCTTTCGTTAATGCAAACAGAGGCAGGGAAAATTCAGGGCGCAATCTGGGGTTGGGGCATCATCACCGGGTACAAGGATAAAAGCGGAAAATCGTTTCCGGTAAGGTATGGAAATTATAACATTAAAGATACTGACGGTCTTACACCGATTTTCGGAACAGCCAGGTACAAAAAATACATGACGGATCTTGCAAAGCAATTTCCGTACATGTTCCCTTCCAAGCTTGAGAAGCTTCCAAGGACAAACTTAGAAAAGATACATGATGAACCCAGCCAGGCCATTTTTACATACTTGCGCTCTGATTGCGAGCGTTGTCACGTGGGAGTTAAGGGGAGGCTCAAAAGAGGTGATATGCGAGGGCTAGGGTGTGCAGCCTGTCACGTTCCTTACAGTGTCGAAGGTTATTACGAAGGGGGAGATGCAAAAGGTATCCCAAAAGACAAGAAAAATCATGTTCTTGTGCACTCGATAATAGGCTCGAGGAAGGCTAAGGCGACAGTCAACGGCAAAACTTTTTCTGGTATTCCTGATGAGGTCTGCGCATCTTGTCACAACAGGGGGAAGAGGATAGGAGTGTCATTCCAGGGCGTCATGGAATTCCCGTATGGGATGCCTTTTTCCAAGAAAGGTATGAAGCAGCCCAAGTTGCATACCAAAAGATACATCTACGTTAGAGAAGACGTGCATCACAGGATAAAGAGCCGTGAAGGTAATCCGAATGGGAGGCTGTTGTGCCAGGACTGCCACACCACGGTGAGTATGCATGGCAACGGAAACATAAGCGGTACTACCCTCGCGGACGTGGAAATAGAATGCACGGATTGCCACGGAACGGCAACAAGTTACCCGTGGGAGTTGCCTATAGGTTTTGGAGACGAGTTCGGGAAAAAGTTGGACGGAAAACCCAGAGGGGTGGCAAAAAAACTACTGCCTGTACAGGAAAAGTTTTCAAACGTTTACCCCCCCGAAGACGGTTATATCCTCACCTCCCGCGGGAATCCAATGGGTAACGTGGTAAGGAAAGGTGAAAAAGTAATTGTTCATTCTGCAACTGGACTTGATTTCGAAGTACCTACCGTGAAGTCCCTCGTTAAAGCCAATAAATGGAAAAACAGAAAGTATGCAGTGACAGCGATGGTTAGTGTTAAAAAACACAGAGAAAAACTTGAATGTTATACCTGCCACTCTACTTGGGCTCCCCAATGCTACGGGTGCCATGTTAAAGTCGACTTCTCCAAGGGAAAAACATCCACGGACTGGGTAAGGGCAGGAAACATGCACACTGCCGACGGTAATACCTCAGAATCGAGACGCTACGGAAACATTTCAATCCCAAAACAGCCAGGGAAGTCATCGGAAGGACGTAGCTTCTTGAGGTGGGAATACCCTGTTCTAGGTGTTAACGGCGAGGGAAGGGTCAGTCCGCTCATACCCGGCTGCCAGCAGATTACCACTGTCATCGGCCCCGACGGTGAACTTATAATTCACAATAAGATTTGGCGCACCCCAGGCGGCCTTGAAAATAGTGGGCCCGAAGGACAGCGGGGAATTGATATGGCTCCTGCCACTCCCCATACCGTAACACCTAAAGCGCGAAAGTGTGCGACTTGCCATACCTCACCAAAGGCGATGGGGTACGGGGTTGGAGACGGTGAGTACATGTTAACTCACACGAAAGACAAGTACTTCGGCCTGATGGACGCCCAGGGCGAGCTTTTGAGCAAGAAAGCTAAACCTCAAATTCCGGGCATTCCAGACCTACCCATGGCGCTGGATCGGATTGTAACGAGAGACGGCAAGCAACTTCAAACCGTTGGCCATCATTGGCCGTTGTCCAGGGCTCTCGACAACAATGAGCGAGGCCACATGGAAAGAGCCGGGATATGCATTTCATGTCACGAGACCGTGCCCGGTGGCACGTTGACGTTCAAAATCTTGCACACAGTCGGCAAAACACTGGGTGCCATCCCGGTAACAGACAAGGATCACCAGAAGTTACTGCTAAGAATCATGTACACCGCAGCATTTATCGAGGTTTGGGGTATTCCGATTGCCATAATCCTGTTGTTTGTGATCATTACCGTGGTAAGAAGAAAAAGAGCCTCAAGGTAGCTAGTAGGGCGTTTACTAGATAGCGTTTCAAACAAAAAGTTAAATCTCGATCATTTCGAGCACAGTGAAGCAATTTCCAAGACTTGGATTTTCCTAGTAGATTGGTTCGTCTCCCGCATCCACTTTAAGCCATACATTTTGATATTAACTCGAAAACATTATCATAAAGTTGGTGCGGGATTCTCGCAATGACAGAATGTTTCATATGTTTCTTAGGAATCGATTAGCTAGAAAAGGGTGACCTTTGGGTCACCTTTTACTCAAATGATCGCTCGACAAGGATTTTCGTACAATCATTAGTTCTTTTTCAGGCTTCAAACAGGTATCACCTTGTGACACTTCGCACGTTCTAATCCTGTGTCTATACCTTCATCAAATCTTCAAAGAAAAATTCTTCCCAGAGAAATGAAAACCCCTTCTGGGGGCAAAATCCAACCTCAGGACTTCCTCATGTGTCTGGCATGACTTTAACTTTTCCTTCGCATTCTACAAGGGAATCAAAAAGAATGTCTCCTAAAAACCATTATCCTGTTTCTCCTCCCACCAGAGATGAAAAAGCTTGAACCGCTATCTTTAATCGGTTAACTTAGCACTTCGAGCTTTGGCCACTGGCACCAACAGGTTGGCGAGCAAATCCATGCGAAGGGTACCATGAAGACATCCTGAAGGCAGGAGTAAAAACAATGGTGGGCATTTCAAGGAAACATCTCAGAGGCTATATGATCCTTATTGCGTGTATATTGCTCCTTCTAAACCTACCTACAAAGGCATTATCCAAACGAATGACCCATGTTGACAAATCGAATCAAAAAAGTTGCAGTATTCTAAGCCTTCAAAAGGCATTTATTTTGGCTATTCGGAATAACCCTCTACTGGAGGCGCAGATAGAACAAGAAAATGCGGCCGTTTACGATGTTGAATCCGCGCGAAGTTTGTTCCTGCCCAAAGTAGATATGAGAGAAACCTATGCCAGGTCAGACAGTCCTGTGCAGGTTTTCAGTAGCAAACTTTCACAGGAGTCTTTCAAGGGAGAAGATTTTCAGATAGATCGTCTGAACCACCCGTCAGCCAGGACCAATTTGAAAACGGAAGTCATTGTCACTCAACCAATTTTTAACCGCGGCCAGGAGATTTTCAGATACAAGACTGCGAAGTTACTGAAAGAAATGAACAGGCTGAAGGTGAATCAGGTAAAACAACAGGTCTTGTTATCAGTACAAAAAGCATTTACGAACTGGTTACTTGCCATAGAAAAATACAAGGTTATTAAGAAAATGGTAGAAACAGCCCGCGAAAGTTTAAGGCTTGCGAAGTCTCGATACAACAAGGGGGCAGCCCTGAAATCAGATGTGCTTCGTTATGAGGTACGCCTTGCCGGGTACAGAAGAGAACTTGCCTCCGCAAGAAACGATATAGACATTGCGATCTCAGCTCTGAATCTGGCAATGGGAGTGCCTCCGGAGACCAGATGGATACCCGAAAGCTCCAATGATGATTCCATTAACCCTGGCACTTTCCATCAGTGGATAAGTCTTACCAAGAGAAATAGGCCAGAGCTTCTTTACTATAAATTAAATACCGAAATGGCCAGATGGTGTGTAAAGAGGACAAAGATGAATTTTCTTCCGAGTCTAAATTTCAAAGGGATATACGAACATAACACCGAGGGCATTGGGGAAGCGTCCGGGGATGCATTTACTCTTCTTGGCACTGCTGAGTTAAATGTATTTAATGGTCTGGGAGACAGGTCCGAGTACAAGAAAGCCAGCGCTCAACTGAGATCGGCAGAGGCCTACGAACGCAAAGTTCAGCAGGAAATAATGCACCAGGTGCAAAAGGCATGGCTCAATCTTCAAACTGCTAAGCTACAGATAGAAGTAACTAAGAAGGCTGTCGCACAAGCATCGGAGAGCCTCAGGATCATCAGAAACAGGTACAGGAACGGGCTTACTATCGTAACGGAGCTTCTTGACACCGAGACAGCTCTCCTGGATGCAAATCTTCAGCATCTCAAAGCCTTGTACGACTACAAGCTGGCGTGGGCTGAAATGAAATGGGCTGCCGGTATCCTCAAAGAAAACCAAGAAAGGAAAAAGCAATGAGAAGATTTACGAAACTTCTTATTTTCATATCAATGCTCGCTATTGCTTGTTCGTGCGGAAAGCAGAAAGAACTGGCAGAATCAGGGCCCAGGAGGGTTTCTGCCGCCACCGTACTTGTATCCCGAAAACCGGTTTATGATGGGAGAAGCTTCCCTGGTAAAGTGGAGGCAAAAAACAAGATCGTATTGGCGAGCAGAATATCGGCCTACGTAATTTCAGTCCATGTTGATGAAGCCGACCATGTAAAAAAAGGAGAGGTTCTTATCGATATCGATGACAAAGAAATACGAGAAAGAATCAGTTCTCTTGAAGCCACCCTTTCCCAGATAAGACGGCAAAGAGATGCCCTAACCGCCAGACTTTTGTATGCGAGATCACAGTTTCGTCGGTACATGAACCTTTTACAAGAGGAAGCAGCCACGAAGGAAGAATTCGAAAAAACTAAATCAGAGTATGAAGCAATTCTTAAGCAAATCGAGGCTGCATCTGCGAGGGAGAAATCGGTTAAGGCACAAATTGAACAAGTGAAAGCAAGCCTGGACTATACCCGCATAACTTCTCCCACAGACGGAACAGTCACGGGGAGGCTCGTTGATCCGGGAACCTTTGTCACAGCAGGTCAACCGTTGCTAGTCATAGAAGCACCCAGGCAGGGCTACTGGTTTAGGGCAAACGTAGATGAAGGGCTTCTCCGTTCCGTAAAGAAGATTCCCGGGGTAGCTGTAGCAATACCATCGGCAGGAATTTTTTTCTTCACGAATGAAGTGCTGGTAATCCCAGAAATTGATCTGGCTTCTCATACCTTCTCCGCCAAGGTAGACATCTCCCGTTCAGGCCTAGATCCCACTACAGTGGGAAAAATCAAAAATGGAATGTTTGGTCGCCTAATATGGCTTAGCAGAATCAAGGAAAAACTCGCCATTCCAAAGATGAGCATAATAAAAAGAGGAGAAATTGAAGGTGTTTACGTGGTAGACGAAAACAAAAGGATACACTTTAGGGTTATAAAAAGCGGCGCAGTATTTTCCGAAGCTAAGATCCGACACAAGAAAGTTCTGGTACCTATAGATACGTCGATTGCACGAAAGGCCGAAACCCGGGGTAAATTTGTGTGGGTAGAGGTTTTATCCGGGCTTAAAACAGGCGAAAAAATCATTGCTTCAAATCTAGACAGCATTTCCGAGGGATACATCCTGAAATGAAAAATAGTAATCCTCCTCACAAACACCATGGAGAGGGCTTTGTTGCTCGAATAACGGAAACTTTTGTCGACTCGAAGCTTGTCCCTATAATAATTATTCTTATCCTGCTTCTGGGAGTATTTGCGATACTTTACACACCTAGTGAAGAAGAACCGCAGATCATTGTTCCCATGATAGATATTTTTGTCAAGATGCCCGGTGCAACTCCAAAGGAGATAGAAAACCGTGTGATCGGGCCAATGGAAAAACTCATCTGGGAAATTCCGGGGGTCGAGTACGTTTATTCTACCGCAATGAACGGGCAGGCAATGACTGTTGTTCGTTTTTACGTCGGAGAAGATGTTGAAAAAAGCCTGGTGAAGACGTACGACAAGCTTTACCAGCACCTGGATTGGATTCCTCACGGATGCAGTATGCCAATCCTTAAACCCAGGTCGATTAACGATGTCCCCATCGTGGTGTTTACCTTCTGGGGAAAAGGATATGACGGGCAGACAATAAGAAGGATTGTTGCGAGCGTGAACGACGAGATCAGAAATATACCCGGCATATCGGAAACATCGATAATCGGTGGATTTAAACGCCAGATAAGGATACTCCCCAAACCGGAGAAAATGTACGCTTTGGGCGTCGATCCCGAAGAAATTTCCGCAATGATCAAAACACAAAACCAGTCATTGTTTACAGGGGATTTCACAACAGACAATTATACTTCCAGGGTCAAGGTCAATAATTTTTTCAGGAACCTGAAAGACGTCGAAAACACCCTTGTGAAGGTCAGTAATGGGAGGCCCGTTTTCCTCGAGGACATCGCCGACATAATCGATGGCCCTGAGGAACCGAAGGACTACGTTTTCTTTGTTCCCGGGAAAGCAGGAAGGGAGAAAAGGATTTCCGGCGAGCTAGGCCGGCTCTACCCAGCCGTGTCATTATCGGTAGCAAAAAGGAAAGGCAAAAATGCAACGAAACTGGCAAATCTTTGCATAAAAAAGATAAATTCATTGAAGGGTTACCTGATACCGAAAGATATCAACGTAACGATTACGAGAAATTACGGGGAAACGGCAAAGGAAAAATCGAATGAATTGCTGGAGCATCTTTTCATCGCTACAGTTTCAGTCGCCTTTTTGATAGCCGTTTTTCTTGGTATTAGGGCCAGCCTTATTGTCATAATAGCCGTACCGGTGACTCTTGCAATAACTCTGTTTATCTATTACCTCTACGGCTATACGCTCAACCGCGTAACCCTTTTTGCGCTGATTTTCTGTATCGGGATACTCGTGGACGATCCCATCGTGGATGTGGAGAACATCGTACGCCATATTCGCCTGCCAGAAAACAAGGGTAAGCCTTTCACTCAAGTGATTGTCGGGGCAGTAAACGAAGTACGAAGCCCATTGATTCTTGCTACATTCGCTGTCATAGCCGCCATAATGCCCATGGCCTTCGTGGGAGGCCTCATGGGTCCCTACATGCGCCCAATGCCAATCGGTGCATCCCTGGCTATGATTTTTTCCATGGTTGTAGCCTTCATTATTACTCCCTGGACCGCTAACCACATCCTCAAGAAGGAGGCACATGACGAAGAAGGTGAAAAGGAAGACATTTTTACTCACTACTATCGCTGGTTAATGGGGCACTTGATCCGAGACGTTCGCTGGCGATGGGTGTTTCTTTTTGCGGTCTTTATCCTTTTTTTGGGGGCATGTTCGCTTTTTTATTTCAAGATTATCTACGTAAAGATGCTACCCTTCGACAACAAGAGTGAATTCCAGGTAATAGTGGATATGCCCGAGGGGACATCTCTCGAGCAAACGGCACGGGTAGCGGAGGAACTCTCCCAGGTGCTAGTAAATCAAGCGGAAATAACCGACTGCGAGCTTTACATAGGAACGGCCGCACCATTTAATTTTAACGGGTTGATCAGGCACTATTACCTGAGACGTGGGAACAACGTTGCCGACATACAGGTAAACCTGCTGGGGAAGAAAGAGAGGAAATTACAGAGCCATGACATCGCAAAACGGGTTAGGCCCCTGCTGGATCGGATAGGAAAGAAGTATGGGGCTAGAATCAAGGTGGCGGAGGTGCCGCCAGGCCCACCGGTTCTCCAGACTTTGGTTGCCGAAATATACGGCCCCGATTATGGCAAACAGATTGATATTGCCAGGAAGGTGCGCAGGATCTTCGAAGAAACACCAAACGTAGTAGATGTAGACTGGTACGTAACTGATCCCCAGACCGAGTATCACCTGGTGGTGGACCGTGCCAAGGCTATGATCAACGGGGTATCTCCTGCAAAAGTCTTAAAGACTCTCGAATTTGTTGAAGAAGGACTAAAGCTTGGGCTTTTACACGATGAACGCGCAAAAGAAGAAGTTTACATTACTTTGCAATATCCCCGCCAGCGTAGGTCATCCCTGCAAGATCTCTTATCCATCAAAATCAAGTCTGCGAACGGGAAAATGGTATCTCTTGCAGAGGTTGTGAGAGTGGAAAAAGGAACTTTACAAACTCCAATCTACCATAAGAACCTTCATCCGGTGGTTTACGTTACCGGGGACATGGCGGGAAAGGAGGAAAGCCCGGCATACGGGATTCTTAAGATCAACAAGAAATTGAAAGAATTGAAGACGCCGGCAGGTTATCCCATAAAGGTATATTACACTCATCTTCCCTTTTCTGAGAAAGAATGGGCGATGAAGTGGGATGGAGAATGGCACATTACCTATGAGGTATTTAGGGATATGGGAATGGCTTTCGGTGCCGTGATGCTACTCATATTTATACTCGTAGTAGGATGGTTCAAGTCGTACTCAGCGCCTCTTACCATCATGGCTCCCATACCACTTTCTTTAATTGGTATCCTGCCGGCACATGCCCTGGCAGGGGCCTTTTTTACAGCCACATCAATGATAGGTTTTATAGCCGGGGCGGGAATCGTGGTGCGTAACTCCATCATCCTTGCAGATTTTATTGAACTGAGACTCTCCGAAGGCATGTCTCTGGACGAAGCTGTAATAGATGCCGGAGCAGTTCGTTTTAGGCCCATGCTCCTGACGGCAATGTCGGTAGTTGTGGGATCCTTCGTTATCCTTTTTGATCCCATTTTCCAGGGCCTTGCCATCTCTCTGATGGCAGGAGAAGTTGCTTCCACTCTCTTCTCCAGGATGGTTGTGCCGATTCTTTATTTCCTCGACCACAGGATAAAGCAAGAAAAGAGGTTAGTTCTGTAAAAAGGAACATTTAAAACTAAACGACCCTCGTTTACAAGACGAGGGGGTTTGTGGTGATTGGTCAAAATCAACTCATGGCGCTGGGCACCTCTGGTTGTCATGCTGATCTCTTGATCTAGTCAGGCGCTTACTAACTATTGTGTCAAACAAAAAGCCAACGCATTGTCATTGCGATCCCGCACCCACTTCCTGCGAACTGTAGGAGCAATGGTAAATAGTCGTATCTGAAGTAGGTGCGGGATCGCAATGACAGAATCTTGGCATTTTTTTGTGAATCGATTCGACATCCAAGAATTGTAACCATAGCAGTCACTGGGGTCTGGCTTCCATGAGAATGACAAGTTGCTTTGCGACTATCCAAAACTTTTCTTCACCTAAAGGCAAGGGGTTTGAACCATCTCTGAAAGAGACACTAAATACGGTATCATGTCTATTGACATTTACTTATGTCGAAGAATTGGTTATAAGTAGATATGTTTACAAGGGAGATAGCGAGGTATAGTTCACTCCATCAGTAGTCCAGGGGTTATTTGGCCAACAGCAAGTTGTAAAACACGCCGGATGTTCAATGCTTCTGTTACGTTTACTTCACGGAAAATACCACAGGGCAGGTACCCGTTTTTTCACAACCCTTTTTCGAAAAATCAGTCAATTACCTAACAAAGAACATAGTTATAGAAAGACTGGAGCAAGATCATGAAGATCCTAATCGTATACCCGAAAGTGGAAGAAACTTTCTGGAGTTTTAAACATGCCTTGAAAATAGTTCGAAGAAAAGCAGCTTTTCCTCCTCTTGGGGCATTAACCGTAGCCGCAATGTTGCCAGAACACTGGGAGAAAAAACTGGTCGACATGAACGTGAGAAACCTGAAGGAAGATGACATCACGTGGGCTGACTACGTATTTATAAGCGCGATGGTTGCTCAACAGAAATCGGCTAGAGATGTAGTTGATCGGTGCAAGGCGGCAGGGATAAAGACCGTCGGTGGAGGTCCTCTCTTTTTCTCCTATCACAGTGATTTTTCTGACATGGATCATATTGTTGTTGGAGAAGGCGAGGCCATTTTATCCCAGTTCATCGAAGACCTGGAAAATGGCAAAGCCGAACATTTCTACCATTCAAGTATGCATCCTCCGCTTGAGTTCTCACCAGTCCCGGAGTGGGATCTTATCAGGTTTAGGGACTATGTTACCATGAGCATTCAGTATTCCAGAGGGTGCCCTTACAACTGCGAATTTTGCGATATTATTGTGATGAATGGAAGAGTTCCCAGAACAAAGAGCAACGAGCAGGTACTGACGGAACTTGAAGTGCTCTATAAAAAGAAATGGCGTGGGTCTGTTTTTATCGTTGACGATAACTTTATCGGTAACAAGAAGAAAGTTAAGGGTTTGCTCAAGGAAGTGATACTCTGGCAGAAAGAACACAAGCACCCGTTTTCTTTTTTTACAGAAGCATCCGTGGATCTGGCAGAAGACGAGGAATTGATGAACCTGATGGTTGAAGCGGGTTTTAACAAGGTTTTTCTCGGCCTTGAAACCCCCGCGGAAGAAAGCTTGAAAGAGTGTGGCAAAAAACAAAATCTCAAGAGAAGCCTTAGCGAATCGGTGCGAATAATTCAGCAGCATGGTTTGAACGTGATGGGTGGTTTTATTATTGGTTTTGACAATGACCCCATGGATATATTTCAACGACAGGTGGAATTCATACAAAACAACGGGGTTGTAACGGCCATGATAGGCTTGCTGACTGCACTCCCAGGAACAAGACTTTATCAAAGGTTGCAAAAAGAAGGACGGCTACTGTTCAAGTCATCAGGTAACAATACTGATGTTAGCGGCAGCCTGAATTTCATCCCCAAAATGGATCGAGAGGCCATATTGAACGGCTACCAGTGGGTAATGGACACCCTTTATTCCCCCGAAAAATACTACGAGCGAATATTAAATTTTCTCAAGTATTACCAGCCAAGAGCCAAAACAAAACTTCTCTTCTCTGACGTAGCGACATTCTTGAGATCGTTTTGGTACCTAGGTATCTGGGACCAGAGTGGCACGAGAAAGTACTATTGGAAACTTTTAAAAAAGGCGCTCCTCAATTACAGGAATGCACTGGCAGACGTAGTTACCCTAGCGATTTACGGGTATCATTTCAGAAAACTTTTCTGGTCCAGATCCGCTATTGAGTCTTTTCTGGAAAAGAGTGGAAGGTTACCGAAGAAGGAAGGGATTTAAGGTTACAGGTCGCCATTGATTACGCGCTTTATGACGACACTCAATTCTTCAATACTGTAAGGTTTTGTAATGACCCCTTTAAATCCGTATTTGCTGTAATCAGCCATTACGGGATCGTTGCTATAACCGCTGGATACAACCGCTTTTGCCTGGGGATCTATTTCAAGAAGTCTTTTTAGTGCTTCTTTACCCCCCATGCCTCCCTGGATGGTTAAGTCCATTATTACGAGATCAAAGGGCCTACCTGCTTCCTTTTCGGTGGTGTAGAGTCTAATCGCCTCTTCCCCGTCTTGTACCAGGTGCACTTCGTAGCCCAGTTCCTCCAGCATCATGGAGAGCACCGCTCTTATATCTTCATCATCATCCATAACGAGAACCTTACCACTGCCAAATATGGGTTTATCTTTTTTCCTTTTTTCTTCTATCTTCTTGTCAGTAGCGGGTAAGTAAATGGTAAAAGTTGTCCCCTTACTTAACTCGGATTCTACCTCAATATGACCATCATGCTTTTTAATTATGGAATACGAAGTCGCAAGCCCCAGCCCGTAACCTTTCTCCTTCGTGGTAAAATATGGTTCGAAGATTCGATGGAGATCGGCCCTATCAATCCCTTCTCCGTGGTCTCTCACTTTAATCTTCACGTATTTGCCAGGTTCAAGAGGCAGAGTGTTCGGGTTTTCGATTCTCACGTTGCTGGCTTCCACCTCTATTACTCCCCCGGCTGGCATAGCCTGGCTGGCATTTATAACTAGGTTATGAATGACCTGGCTAATTTGGCTTTCGTCGGCTTCAATGGCCCATAAATCGTCATCGATGAAATATTCACACCGGGCTTTACTACCCCTCAAGCAGAAATCAACCGATTGTCTGATAAGGTCACCCACGGAAGTTGGCTTTTTGATTGGAGCACCGCCCATGGAAAAAGTGAGCAGTTGCTGGGTGAGATCCCTCGCCTGGATGGATGCTCGTTCGGCTTCAGTTAGCACTTTATAAATAGTATCTCCGGGCTTCGTATATATTTTTGCAAGGGAAATATTTCCAAGGATGGCTGTCAAACTGTTGTTAAAATCATGGGCAATACCGCCTGCCAGGGTTCCAATTGATTCTAATTTTTGGGCTTTCAGAAGTTCCTTTTCTATTTTTTTATTTTCGGTAATGTCCCTGAATACTAGTATCGAACCAAGGATCTTTCTATCCTTCCCAAAAATAGGGGAGCCGGTAGCACATACAAATTTTTCTTCTCCATTTTTATCTACAAGAACAGCGTCAAAGGAACTACTCCTTGTTTCTCCTTTTTCAAGAACCCTTTTACAGAGATCCTCCTGAATCTCCTTAGTCTCGCTATCGATAAGCTGAAACACCTCATCAATCGGCTTCCCGATCACCTCATCTTCAGAGACACCCAGTAGATCTTCTGCCGAATCGTTGATAAGAACGACGTTCCCGTCGGAATCCGTGGCTATCACCCCTTCTCCAATACTTTTCAACATAACCGAAAGACGTTCTTTCTCTTCCTCTAGGGCCCTTGCAGCTTCCTTCAGGTGAGAAATGTCCCTTATTATGCACTGAACAAGGTTAGTGGTGGGGTCGACCAGCTTCGTGCTTACTTCGACCTCAATGATCCTGTTATCCCTATGTTTTACAGTGGTTTCGAGCTTACCACCGGATCTCGAGAACCATTTTTCTTTCAATTTTTCAAAAATTTCATCGGAAATTTCGTCCGGAAATAGGACTTTGAGGGATTTGTTTTTCAGTTCCCTATCCAGATAGCCCAGGAGTTCAACCGTTTTCCTGTTGATCCTAAGTATTTCTCCGTCCACGCTGTGGAGTATGACGGCATCATTGGAATTTTCAAAAAGAGCTTCAAACCGCTTTGAAGAACGGGATAGTCGTTGCAACAATTCACCATTTTTAGAAAGAGCCCTTATGAGAGATTCTGCAGTTTCCTCTGTTTCAACCACCAGTTCGACTTTCCATAAAGCCGTTGCAGTAATCGAAGCCAGATACTTGTAGATTTCCAGCATGGCGGGGGTTAACACTTTTGCAGGATCGGATGCTGACTTGTACAGAAATATTTCCCCCAGGAGACATGATTCTTTAACCATCGGGATTATCAGGTATGGTTTACAGTACTGAAGCCTCGTCAACCGGTCACCATCGTTAGCAATATCCATAAAGCGTGCGTGACATGTATTGATCAAATTGTTCAACTGCTCAGGAACTCGTGGAATCTGCGCTTGGAGAGGTACCAGATCTTCATCTAAATCTGCTTCAATAATCCTCGGTTTGTCTCCCGAAGTCCAGTACCGCCCCATAAGCTTCTTGTCAGACTTGCTCAGGTAATAAATAACCCCTTCTTCTTCGTTTAGTTCCGAAACCAGCAAATTCGACACATGTTCGAGGACATCCCCAACGTCATCCACCAGGGCCAACTCGAGATTCAAGCCATGAAGTAATCTCAAGTCGTGATTTACCCTGGCCAGGGCTGCATGCTCGGCCCCCTTGGATGCAAGCTCTGATAGCTTTTTATTTGCCCTTTGCAACGCTTCGTAATAAAAGGAGATTTCATCCTGGTAGTTTATGTCGAGAACGGTGGTGCGTTCGCTGTATCGTTTTCCTACCGCAACTTTCAGATCTTCCAGTTCCTGCTGCTTAATCGCCAGAAACTCAAGCACATCGTCCATCTCAGGCGGTTCATGAAAAATTGTTACTGAATCCGCCATGACTTCATGAGCAACGATGTTTGAAAGATACACTATTGCCACCAGCTTCTTATTTTCAACGAATTCCAGGTCGAGGAGTGCATTAGGAGGCTGGTGATGTAACCAGATTGTTTGAATGAGGGTTCTGGGTAAATTCCATTTTGCGGCCAGCCATTTGCCAACAGTGGTGTGATCAATTCCAAGTATTTCCTTCTCAGCTATGAACCACGGCTCGTGTTCCTCCCGGCACCTTTTTGCCACTAGCTCGTATCTCTCCGGAAAACATTCTTCCAGGATTAGCTTCCCGACATCATGAAGCAGACCACCAACAAAGGCATCCGTTTTAAGTTCGCTGTCTACTTTTTCTGCCACAAGTTCTGAACATACCGCACAGCCAAGGGAGTGTTTCCATAGAGCTTCCTGTTCTTTTAGAGCGCTCTTTTTCAAAGGTTTGAGAAGGGACTCAGACACGGTAACACTGAGTAAAACTGACCTTAGCTGAGAGAGTCCAAGCAGTGCTACCGCTCTAGATACGGAGGTTACCGGATTCCTGAAACCGAAGTAAGCAGAGTTAACAAGCCTGAGCAGTTTCATGGTAATGGCTTGGTCTGCTTCAATAAGCTTGATCACCTTATCAATATCGGGATCTTCTTTGGAAAATAGGTTGAGAATCTCGGTGGCTACGGCAGGCACACTTGGAAGGGTATCAAGTTTACGTACAACCCTCTTGATTTCAATCCTGTCGATAGAGCCTTCAGATAAATCCTCACTTCCCTCGTCAGGCCCTCGACTTTCTGGCTCTTCGTGCTTCCTTGCTGCACTGTCTCGATTCATTTATCCATCACGGCTATCTTCAGGATAGTTTAACTTAAATTATTGACGAAGAAAAAATGTAGCTTCAGCTTTTAAAGGAGAACCATACTTGTCACACCGCATTCGCTATCACTTTCTTGTAAAATAATGACATAAAGATTAACAAAGTACAAGAAAATCTAGCTTGTGGCCAGGCGATTTCGGGCTTTTTCAACAAAAAGAATTCGGAGCATACTAGAAACCGATGAATCGGTTCTGTAGTTGTCGTTGGCTTATGTTCCCACGGTTAAAACCGCGCGCTAAATTCGTGATTGTTTCTGGCCCGCGTTACCACGGTTGAAATCGTCGGTTACAGGATAGCGGTAACCCTAGGCCATGAGCAAGGGCAGGTCTGGTATACGACTCCAGTATTCCCACCTCTGGCTCAATTGTATCAGAGTTCTAGAAATCGGAATTAATAAGAGTTTCCTTTGGTATTAGAAAACGCTGAACTGGTTTCAGAAAGACGAATTTATCAGCGTGCCATCAGATGCCTGGCTAATCAGAAGAATTCAACTCAGGCGAAACAGTCGCCCGTGGTTTTTCATCGATCTTATCCACCACGCCTATTTCTAGGTTTGTTGCACTTCCGAGCGCCTTGAACTTCCTAGCGGTAACAAGCACCCGGTTTTCCAGGGTTGAAACCGTCCTATTGTATGCAATCACGGATCGTTCCAGGCCCTTTTTCAAATCTGAAAAATGACCCGCCAAAACTCTGATCCTGTCGTACAAAGTTTTTCCTAGATTGCTGATTGCCTGGGCATTTCTTGTCAGTTGTTCCTGTTTCCAGCCATATGCCACCGCTCTAAGAAGCCCTATTAGGGTGGTTGGCGTCGCTAACAAAATATTTTTATTAACTCCGAACTCGATAAGCATCGGATCCTGTTCCAGGGCGGCACTGTAAAAGGCTTCCCCCGGCAAAAAGAGTACCGTGAACTCTGGCGTCTGGTCAAACTGTTGCCAGTAGCTCTTGTTTGATAACATCGTAATGTGGGTGCGGATTTGCTTGGCATGATACTTGAGCTTCCTTAACCTTTCGGATTCATCGTCAGTTTCTAGAGACTCCAAGTAGGCCTGCAGCGGTGCCTTAGCATCCACAACTATCACCCGTCCGTTGGGAAGTTTAATCACCATGTCAGGTCTCAGCCTATCGCCTTCTGATTGAATGGACTTTTGTTCAATAAAGTCACAATACTGGACCATACCGGCGATCTCAACCACTCGCCTAAGCTGTATTTCTCCCCACCTTCCCCTGACTGTGGGAGACCGGAGTGCTCTAACCAGATTTGTGGTTTCCTGGTGAAGTTGCTTCTGGGTTTCACCAACGCTTTTGAGCTGTTCTAATAGACTTGCGTATGCTTCCGTTCTCGCCTTTTCGAGCTGTTGAATCCTTTCGTCTACTTTCTCCAGAGAAGTCTTTATGGGTTCAACGAGTTGATCTATGGACTTCTTGCGCAGGTTAAGATCATGTGACGCTTCTTCAAGAAACTTTTCCAGGATAGACTTGGCGAGGGTTATAAAAGATTGATTGTTACTTTTAAGGGCTTCCGCAGAAAGTGCCTTGAAAGTATCACTGAGTTCACTTCTCGCCTTATTAAGAAGCTCCACCTGCTCCGATATTTTCTTTCTTTCCTCAATCAGCCGAGTCTTAAGCTCTGCATTTTCAACCTGCAATTTCGCAATGGTAGCTTGTTGTTCCTCTGACACTTTCTCCATTTGGCCAAGACGGGATAACTGCATTTCAGCCGCAGATCGCTTTTCACATTCTTTGCGCAGGGTATCTTCCAGTTGATTGATTTTTTCTCCAGCCCCCTCCAGATGCCCCTCAAGCTCTTCTATTCTCTTATCCCGTTCACCCAGACGTTCTTCAAGAACATTTATTGTTGCCTCATTACGCAAGTGGTGCATTTCTAGTTTTTGCCTCAATCTTATTTTAACTACAGCCCAGGATGCTATCAGCCCAATTACTAGGCCTCCAAAGAAAGAGGACAAACCAATGATGTACTGAGTATTATTCATTTACCTACTCCAAACCTAAATCTTTGATGTCTCAAACCTACCCGTCATACTAGCAAAAGTATAAAACTTATCAACTCAAGAGTTTAACCTTTGACACCGGCTCCACTTATGGAATATGGATAGGAAAAATAAGAAAAGCACCTGGTACGCTAAATAAAAAAACAAAAACCGGAAGAAATTTACCATGGAGATGAAACTCTTTTTCACGATTTTTTTGACCGTTTTTCTTGCAGAACTTGGTGACAAGACACAAATGGCCACGTTACTTTTTGCTTCCGAGGCAAAAAATCCGAAGTTTATTGTGTTTGCAGCTTCTGCATCTGCCTTGATCCTGACCTCTGCAGTCGGAGTTTTCATCGGTTCACTTGTCTCGTCTTACGTGAATACGAAGTACCTATCATGGTGTGCAGGTATTGCGTTTATAGTGATCGGAGTTTGGACAATTGTTTCCTCCCATTAGGAATGCGGCTTTCACAAGGGATTACTTTCTAATGGTAAAGAGATATTACGCACTCGGGCAATTCGCAAAGAAAATATGGGATGACTCCGTAATTGTGAGTATTGAACTCTACAAGATAATCATCCCGGTAACCATAATTGTAAAGGTTTTGCAGGAAGTTGGAGCAATCAAATACATTGCGGCTGCATTGTCTCCTGTGATGCAAGTTGTGGGGCTGCCGGGAAGCATGGGTTTTGTATGGGCAACCACCATGCTTACTAACCTTTACGCTGGAATGGTTGCATTCACAATGCTTGCTCCCGGGCTACATCTCACCGCTGCACAAGTTACCGTATTGACTTCGATGATGCTGATAGCGCACTCCTTACCTGTGGAAGTAGGGATAACCAAAAAATCCGGGGTAAGGATCAGGGTTATTGGAACAGTGCGCCTTCTATGTGCTTTTCTGTATGGCTGGTTGCTAAACAACGTTTACCTGTTGCTCAACTGGAATCAGCATCCAAACACGGTGGCATGGGTTCCAAAAGTCAAATCTTCGTCTCTCCTATCCTGGGGTCTAGGTGAAATTAAAAAACTAATCATCATTTTTTTCATTATTGTGGGCCTTCACCTGTTGCTCGAAATATTCAACAAAACGGGTATAACCGACGTTATTATCAGGGCTTTAAGGCCGGTACTTCACTTTCTTAAAATCAGTGAAAAAGCTATGACAATGGTACTGGTTGGCATGGTCATGGGACTGGCTTATGGCGGGGGATTAATCATAAAAGAGGCAAAACTCGGAAACATTGATAGAAAGGACATTTTTTCAGCCCTGGTTTTGTTGAGCTTATGCCATAGCCTGATAGAGGATACTTTATTGATGGTGGTTCTTGGAGGGCAGGTGTCTGGAGTACTCTGGGGGAGGATGCTTTTTGCCTTTGTCCTTGTTTACTTTATAGTCAAGATAGTTGATCGAATACCAGATAGTTTCTTTGAAAAATTCCTCTTCAAGACTGTCTCCCCGGCACATGCAAATATAGACTAGATAGACTGTGTATAGAAGGAACTCCTGATTAATTAGTCAGATACCCAGGGACCACTTGCACGTTATGCCGGACTCCATCCGGCATCCAGTCTGTACGGAGGTAGAAAGGTTCAAACGAGAAACGCCCTTGATAATCAAGGGCGTTCCAATTACAGTTCTATTTTTCGTTTAAACCTTTCTTACCCGTACGGCCTGGGGACCCTTTTGAGCCTGTTCAATTTCAAACTCAACGGCGTCACCTTCCTGAAGTGACCTGAAGCCGTGACCTTCGATTGCGCTGTAATGAACGAAAACATCACCATGCTCGTCACATTCGATGAAACCGTATCCCTTCTTTTCACTGAACCACTTTACTCTACCTTCTGCCATAAGCGAACTTTCTCCTTTCCAACTTTCGTACTTCTCATTAGGTATTACCTGGGAACTACCATGAAACCAGTTCGCTTATGCGAAGCAACAATTTCCGATGGGGTCCCAAATTAGCAAACCCAACCAGAGTACTACATTTTGTGATTTAAGAGCCTCCGCCAACGATTCTAGCAGCTCTTTAAAGTCACGTTACCAAAGCAGGATACAAAACACAAGACTATTTTGGAGATGAACACGTTTTTCGCATAACTGTCCTATTGGTAAACCCTGAATTCTCCCCCGTTCATGATCTTGATTTGTCCTCCTGTTTTATAGAGCAACTTCATTCCCTTGGTTCTGTCCTGCTCGGACACAAAGGTTACCTCTCCATCCGTGGCATCCGCACTGAAATAGATACCATAAACGGTAAACTTTGAGTTATTCAAGAACAACAAATCGGTAAAAGGATAAGAGCTTGTAGGATTAACCGTTAGCCAGTAACCGCTGGGCACGTAGCAATTACACCGGATGTAATGTGGCCTGCAGTGGATTCTGCTTTCTCTTCCCGGTAGAGGAGAAAGGTACAAAGGGGGAGCGTTATAGAGTTGACCGCATTTACTTCTTCCCACCTTCGAAATACCGGAACCTGCAACCTTAAGATTTATATCACCACTAATCCGCATGCAATCATGACCGTCATCGGTACAATCGGGGAAAGCAATATTTGCATAGGCAAATGCCTGTCCCACCGTATAGCCGTCGTTCATCCGGCTAAAAAGCTCTGTTTGCCACGCTATTGCATGACTCCAGCAGTCAGTTGCACATGCGTTTCCACTCATATCATCATAACCGACGACAACTGTATCATAACCGAGGCCTTTGCGAAATTCATATTCGAAGGTGCCATCCCCCATACTACTTAGCCCTCCACAACTCCCGATAAAAGCAAAAGGCATGCTGGCATAATTGGAAATCCACGTTTCTATTTCACTGGCATAAGTATCATCTTCGCATCGATTATGGAACCTAGTTGCTCCTCCATGATCCAATTCATAAAACATCGCCGTGGAATCTGATTGGATATGGCTCTGGATCTGGGACTGCGTTGCGCTACCGATTTGAATGGTACTGTAACCCATCTTCTCAAACCAATCATGGGCATTTGTTGCATGCTTCTCCCAGAGAGGCTCGGAATTATCACAATCTTCCCAGTCGGGCCCATGTATTGAAAGTCCTGTGTACGGGGGTGGAATTCCATTACCAACCTTCTTTCCTGTAACAGCATCAATGACAGTAATGGTCATTGCACCCCTGTTAACGCTTGTTATCACCCAGCACGGGTTTTTCGGAACAGGATCGAAATGAAATATTTCTGATTCCGGTGAGATATAGAAAAGTTTCGCACACTGAATTTCACCTTCAACCATATTTTCAGCATCTTCTTGAGAGATTACGGGCGGAAGATGTTCTGGAAGATCATTTCGCCATTTTCTTGTTTCTTCTATAAGTTCTTCTGTTTCCGAGTTAAACATGTATCGAATATAGTTGTTTTCAACTACGGCTTCATCTATCTTTCTCTGGTGGAAATACGAAACAACCTTTATGATGTCATTCCTTAACCGGATATACTCTCGCGGGCTACTGTCTATCCTCCGAATTAAAGCGTCTTCGCTAGGTCTCACCCGTGTTACTTTCTGGGCGGCCATTAACTCTACGGCACTTGGGAGTTTTGCTTCTTTCTCGATTCCATTATCCTCGGAGTATCCGGAGGTCCACGTTCCGGGAATGATCATAAAGATCGCAAGACAAGCTGTAATCACATATCGTATCATCATGACCTCCATCTACTACTGTAAAGTTACGAGCACCAGGATTTTACCCTTCTTACCTTTTTCAAGTGCCTCCATGGCCTTGCCCAGGACAGCTCCATGTGCTCTGTTATGGTCTGTTACCTTCATAGCATATCCGTAAGTAGCTGATGTCGTAAGCATATCTCCAGGCCTTACCTCGGATTCCGTAGCGTCCACGTAGCAGTAAACCCGTCCGGCTAGGGCAACTGGATGGTCGTATTGTCCTGCACCTAGGCGCACCCCGGAACCAAGACCGTTTGCACCGGCTACAATCCCTGCCACCTTTGTGTCATATGGAGTATCACTAAGCTTAAGTTTTCCAGGATTTTCAGGATCGATAACGAGGACGCTGCCGGGCTTGATCTTGCTAACATGAGAAACGTCAAAACCCTCAGCATAATCGAGACCCTTTCCAAGTTCCATGACGGTATCACCGGTCGAGGCTTCTCGAATTCTTACGTTTCCTCGAAAGTCACCTGCCCACCCATCATGACTGTACGCGTAAATTCCTGTGCCTCCGTAGCAATGTGCATAAACTCCTATCCCGCTACTCCCTGAGCTGTATCCTCGAACACCTGTTCCATTTGTTCCGCTTGCATAGCCGTACACCCCCCTGTCTTTGCCATAACCGTAGACTCCACAATGGTGTGGGCTATAACCGTAGACACCGTATCCAGAGTCGCCTTCGGCTCTAAAGTATCCACCGTAGTTAGCGTATGCCCCAGACTTCGAAGCAAAACCATAGACGCCTCTTCCCTTACCACCAAGAGCTGTGAAATGCCCTCCGTAATTTTGCGTATTCTCACCAGCGTCATCTGCAATGCCGCTCACTCCAATACCTGTGGCGCTTGATCCATAGACACCGTAACCACCATTTGCACCGACAGTAGCTCTGGCATAGACACCGTAGGTGGTATTATAAGAACCAGTTGTCACATCTGATTTTATCCCATACTTGTATTTTAAACCGTAAGGATACGTGGTTATATACCTGTTTACTTCCACGGTGGCATCCCCATCATAGATATAGGCTTTTCCATTTACCGTGAGCTTCCTGGAGGGACTATCAGTACCGATACCGATGTTAGTGCCACTGTCATAAATTGTCCCCTTTATCAAGGCCGACCCCGACCACATCGGAACATAGCCTGTTGTATTGGTTCCGACCTGGGGGTCAGTCTCCACGGTTATTCCCACGTCATCTCCATCGTCGAGTCCAGAAGGACG
>JALSTM010000265.1 GCA_026983715.1 Desulfobacterales bacterium | reverse complement strand
AAACTCTCACCGAGAGCCTTACAACGTATTGTTAAAATATCAAACTAAAATATGTAGTGAAGAAAAAATAATCCACTAGTAATAATATCAATATGTTACATCAAATTTTGACAAACTTGGGTTAGAGGGCATTTTTATAACCGTTTCCTCGTTGAACTCACAATCTGCCGGCTCATCTAGCTTTGCGGCAGTCACCATTGAGCTCCCAAGCGGGCACGCAGATTCTAATATATACACAAACCTTCAAAAACAGGAGAACAGCGATGAAAGGAAACATGACGGTGATCTTGGGAATCGTTATTGCACTGGCTTTGTTTTTAACACCGGCTCATGCCAAGCAAAATGCCATATCATTTGCAGGCGATGTTGTAATTACAACACCTGATTCAACAGTGAAAGCAAAGTTATACGTTAAAAATCCGTATGTTAGGCGGCTCGAAATGTCCAGGGAAGCCGGCGGAATGGTTTTTATTACCCCTGAAAATGCCCGCGGCAGGGTATGGATGCTGGATCCTTCAAAGAAACAATATAGGATATTATCATGGCCTGAAGTACACAAGGACCCTATTTCGGCCTGGACAGATATCCAGTACGACATGGCCGGATCTCGTGTTGGAAATGAAACAATAAAAGGCCATCCGTGCACCGTTTATGAATATAAGTATCGAGGCAAGGACGCGGTAGCACTCAAACTATGGCTTGCCGAAGATATTCACTTCGCTATCAAAAGAAAGGCTGATGCAAAAATTGCCGTGGAAAAAAATAAAGCTCCTCAAACTATACGCGGCACATTACAGGTACTTAATATAGAAAAGGGCGAGCTTGATGATGCGCTATTCAAGATACCCACAGAATACAAAGAGATAAAATAAGCCGACAACAAAACCATTTAAACCTGTTTTGTTACAGGAATTTCTAATTTCCCAAATTATCCAGGACCACTTGCAGGTCATGCCGGTCCCTGATTAACGGTTATGGATTTTGCCTCTGAGCTTCTCTTTGGTATCAATAACAGGTTTTGGCTTTTTCTCAATAGCTTTCTCTTTTTGTATAGGGCTTCCTGAAATCCGAATTATGAGAGTTTTCTAAATTGCCCCGAGGGCCTTTCCACTTTAAAAACCAGGTTGGAATGTTTCCGGTGTCGTGATATTAATCAATATGACAATTATTTTACAGCAAGAACGTGAAGGATTAAAGAAAACTTGGGAAAAACGAAAAAAGGTACGACTGATAAAATGTCATGGACACCAGTTCCTACGATAAGACCATAGAAGCACTAACGCTTATCAGCCAAGCCATAACGTCCGACAGGTACATCGAAGATATATTGCGCCTGATAGTGATTGTTACCGCCGAGGTTATGCACTCTAAAGTTTGTTCCCTCTGGTTAGTAGACGAAAAGACACAAACTCTTAGGATAAGAGCAACTCAGAGCATCAACAGCGAGTACCTGAAAGAACGGTCTCTCAAGGTTGGCGAAGGCGTTGTAGGGTACGTAGCCAAACACAACAAACCTTACATGGTAGCCAATGTTCTTGAGGAACCGAGGTTCAAGGAAAAGGAACTTGCGAAGAAAATGGGTCTCGTTTCCATGCTCAGCGTACCGATGTCTGTTCGAGGCCAGGTAATTGGAGTGATCAATTGTTACACCTCATTCCCGCACGAGTTTTCCGAAACTGAGCTGAATCTCTTTACGGCCGTTGCCAACCAGGCTGCTGTTGCAATATTTAACACTGAACTAATGGTCAAGACCAAGGTAATCCAGGAAGAGCTTGAAGCTCGAAAATTGATCGAGAGAGCCAAGGATGTGCTAATGAGGAAGAGAAACATGAAGGGAGACGAAGCATACAAGTGGATACGGAAGCGCAGCATGGATTCCCGCAAATCGATGCGGGAAGTTGCCGAAGCGATACTGCTATCTGAAGAACTTTAATTAATTTTATGTTGCATTTCGCAGTGATGCGGACTATTAATCAGTATTAATATTCTGAATTTGGAAAAAGCAAGGGAGGGGAAAAGGTCTGCTTGATTAACCAATTCAAAAAGGAGGTTTACTATGGACAAGGAACTGCGTGTAGTAATCGTTGGTGGAGTCGCCTGTGGGCCTAAAACTGCCTGTCGTCTCAAACGCTTACTCCCCTCCGCAAAAATTACGATCTTTGAAAAAGGGAAAGACATTTCTTACGGTGCCTGCGGCATGCCTTACTACATTGGAGGCGTAACTCAGGAGATTAAAGCTCTCTGCGATACCCCCGTGGGAGTAACGAGGGACGTGGGTTTTTTCAAAAACGTAAAGGGATTCGATGTTGAATGTGGAAAAGAAGTTGTAGCGATCAACCGAGAAAAGAAAACTGTAACCGTCAAAGACGTGGACAGTGGTTCGGAAACGGAAGTTCCTTATGACAAGCTTGTACTGGCCACAGGCGGAAAACCGGTTCGCCCACCGATTAAGGGGATTGATGCCAATGGTGTTCAGCATTTTCATTCTTTGAATGATTGCCGAAAGCTTGATGAGCAACTAAAGGAAGGAAACATCAAGAAGGTTGCCCTGGTTGGTGCGGGTCTCATCGGGATTGAGATGGCCGAGGCATTGATCGATCGTGGCCTGGAAGTAACCATGATCGAAATGTTCAACTACATTATGCCTGCACTGTTGGACGAGGAAATGGGACTCCTTGCAGGGAAACACTTGAAAGCAAAAGGTGTAAACCTCGCCATGGGATCGCCTGTGACTGAGTTTCTCACCGATAGTAATGGTAACCTCACCGCCGTCAAAACCAGGGACAATGAATACCCCGCAGACCTCGCCATAGTTGCCATTGGTGTTCAGCCAAACAACGAACTGGCACAGAAGGCCGGCCTTGCACTGGCACCCAATAGGGGTATAATGGTCAATGAATACGGCCAGACATCAGATCCAGACATCTATGCAGGCGGAGATTGCGTGGCTACAAATTTTGTTTATCCCGTGATGGGACGACCGCTTTTCACCCCCCAGGGTTCTGCCGCTAACAAGGAAGGAAGAGTAATCGCAAATCATATCGCAGGTCTAACCGAGCCTTTTCCAGGAGTTCTCGGGACCGTTATCTGCAAGGCATTTGAATACAACATTGGGCGAACAGGACTCAGCGAAAGATGGGCAAGAGATTTGAATCTTGACGTAGAAACCGTGCTCTGGACAGGCCCTGATAAACCTCATTACATGCCGGGAGCCCTTCCGCTTGCCATAAAACTTGTTGTAAACAAGAAAAATAGGAAATTACTCGGATGTCAGGTTGTTGGTCCGGGAGATGCGGCAAAACGGCTCGACATTGCGGTTACGGCAATAACTCTTGGTGCCACCCTCGACCAACTATCTTACCTGGATCTTGCTTACGCACCGCCGTACTCTCCTCCAATCGATCCTATTAATACTGCGGCGCACGTTCTGCAAAACAAGTTGGACGGAATTGCAAAGGGGATCTCTCCGCTGGTGGCAAAGAAAAAAATAGACGAAGGGAATGTTGTTCTCCTGGACGTGAGAACACCATGGGAGTTTGAAGAAGTAGGGCTTCCCTATGACGTTTTGCATATACCCCTCGGAGCCTTAAGGACAAAAGACCAGGAACTCCCGAAAGACAAGGAAATACTCGCTTTCTGCAAGCTCAGCCTGAGGGGCTACGAAGCCCAGAGAATACTGGAAGAAAAGGGATATGACAACGTCTCCTTCATAGAAGGTGGCGTTATTGGTTGGCCCTTCGAGTTAAGAAGTGGCAAGTAACAACCAAGGTCGTAAAAGACATGAAAGGATGTGCTGCCCTCAGCACATCCTTTTTAGTTTAAGGAATTGATAACAGGTGATTTTTGTCAGCTACCAATCTCCCTACGCTAAACGTGTTACAGCATGAAAGAAAGGGAAGAGAAAATTTTGGCCTATAGCCCCAATTGGGTTGGGGATGCAGTGATGTGCCTTCCCGCCTTAAAGGCCCTTCGTCACTTCTACCCAGAAAGTCGAATACTAGTTCTCGCTGTCCCGTGGGTAAAAGAAATATACGAACTATCGGGAATTCCCGATCACGTCCTTTGCTACGACAGGACACACTCTCATAGCGGTCTACGGGGTACCATGGAGATAGCCAGGGATATTCGCAAACTAGGAACTTCTGCTGCCTTTATTTTTCCCAATTCGTGGAGGTCAGCACTTGTACCACTAATTGCAGGTATCCCCGTCCGGGTCGGTTTTTCCACGAGACACCGTAAGTACCCCCTTTTAACTCACTTTTGCAGACCAGAAAAAAATTTTAAATCCAGGCATCAGGTATTCTATTATTTAAACGTTGTGGAAATATTGCATCCCGATTTAGAAAAGTACCAGGAGAAATTCTTGGAGACACCTTTTCTTGATATTGGCAAAGATTACGAAGAAAAATGCCTTCGTATTGCAAGAAGGTTTGGCCTTGATCCAGGAAGGCCGTGGTTTGCAATAGCTCCAGGTGCCCAGTACGGGGAGGCGAAACTCTGGTGGCCTGAAAACTTTGCTCAGGTCGCAGAGATGGTTGCGGCAGAATGCGAGTCGGAGATCGTGATTCTGGGTAGCTCCTCGGATACTAAGATTGCAAAAAAAGTCATCTCAGGCATGAAATTAAGCGCTTTTGACCTGACTGGGAGAACAAGCTTGACAGAAGCAATGATACTTCTCCAGAGGTGTAGAGTATTTCTAACAAACGATTCCGGCCTGATGCACATTGGGGCAGCCCTCGGGGTGCCCCTAGTAGCCATCTTTGGTTCTACTGATCCAGTTCATACAGGACCCTACGGTAAGAAAGAAAGGACCATAGTACTTAGATCAACCGTGGAATGCAGTCCTTGTTTCAAGCGTGTATGCCCACTGGGAAACAAGCGATGCATGAGCGAGATAAATACCAAAGATGTATTTGAAAGCGTTATGAGTTTGTGGAAAAATTTATGATAGTTTGTTAGCCTTGATAAGTCTTCTAGATAGCAAAAAAAGAGTATATGTGTTATACAGCTTGAAATGGATTGTTGCCGGTAAGACAAATTATCGCATCCCGGCGATTAACAGAATTAAAAGTAAAAGGTTGATTCGAAGCATAATGAATAAAATCACTTCGCTGTTACGGACTTCCGCGGCACTGTGTGTTTTTTTCTTAATCCTCATGTGTTTTTTTTCCTGCGTAACCACCGAAGACCAGGGGGCTGCCCACAAGAAACCTATCCATGAACACGGTATATCCAAAAACCAGAAAAAAACTCAGGCCCTTTTCTATTATCTTGAAGCTCACCAGCTTATTCATCAAAAAAAGATCGACGAAGCCATAGAAGCGCTCAAAAAGGTGCAAAAACTTGACCCCGGCTCCACAACCATAAACTCTGAGCTCGCTTTATTATACCTGCGCGTGGGAAAGATCGATGAAGCGATCAAGGAAATAGAAAAAAACGTAAAAGCGGATCCTACCAACGTAGACAATCTTCTATTGCTGGGAGGTATCTATTCAAGTATCGGGAAAACCGATAAGGCTATAGAAGTGTACAGGAAAGTCGTCAAGCTGGATCCAACTCAAGACAAGGTGTACCTGCTACTGATGTCCTATTACACTAAAGAAAAAAAGTACGACAAGGCACTCGAAGTACTTGACAAGATTACAAAATTTAAAAAACGTAAAGACCTTGTCATGTACTACAGGGGCCAGATCTACCTGGACATGGGGAAAACGGCGAAAGCTATAAGGGCTTTCAAAGAAGCCATAAAAATTAATCCCGATTTCGGAGATGCCTACAAAGACCTGGGTTACGTGTACGAAACTGAAAAGCAGTACAAAAAGGCTGAGAAGGTTTACAAGGAGTTAATAAAAAGAAAGCCCGGTGATATTCATGCAAGAATGCGCCTTGCCAATCTTTACCTAAGGGCAGAAAATTATGACCAGGCATTGAAAGAATTCCAGAAAATAGAGAAACTGGACAGCTCCAACACTAGTGCAAGGCTGAAAATAGGTATAGTGCTACTTAAGCTAAAAAAGGTCGAACCCGCCATCGAGAAATTAAAATCCGTCATCCAGGTCGAACCTGATAATGCGTACGCGAAATACTACCTTGGTGCTGCTTACGAAGAAATTGGCGATAATGAGAAGGCCATAGAAATATTAAAAGAGATTCCGCCGGACAGCCTGTTATGGGAGGAGTCGAGATTACGCCTATCGCTCATATACAAGAAAATGAACATGATGGACAAGGCATACCAGGTGCTAAAAGATGCAATAATGGTAAAACCCAACGTTCCGGTTCTATACGTATATCTCGGGGCACTATACGAAGA
>JALSTM010000264.1 GCA_026983715.1 Desulfobacterales bacterium | reverse complement strand
CCTATTAGGCCTGCCGATGGAAGCAGTTACACAGGGAATGCTTGAAGTGTTATAAGCGTAGACATTCCAGGGTAGGAACAAAACGATGATAAATATAGACAAAATTATTCGCCGCCACTGAAACACGTCGGCTGGTTCCATAGCCACCCGCAATCTCCCCTACTGGTGTTTTCGAAAAAAAGTCTTTCTGCACTTAATTACCACTCTATTCTACATATCATTGTTTTATTGTCAACTTTATCTTTGCCTTTGAACCTCCCGTAGACGTCTTTGAAGATTATGACATGACCTTCCCCGTCGGTGCTTGCAGGGATGTACCTTACATAGATTGGAATGGGGTGGTTTAGCTTTACGTAGGTGGGATTTTTTCGTTTGAGGTATTTATCGATTGATCTGATAGCGGCATTCCCATCGAGTTCCAGCAATTTCCTGGCTAACTGCAGGGCATTTTCAACCCTAATGCAGCCATGAGAAAAAGCTCTTGTGCTTTTACTAAATAAGTGCTTCGTAGGAGTATCGTGCAGGTATACCTGGTATCGATTTGGAAATTCGAATTTCACAAGGCCCAGTGCATTCTTTTCTCCAGGTTTTTGGTATACCCGGGGCAACCCTCCGGGCTTTCGTGGTGGTAAAAACACAAACCCCTGTCGCCTATAATATTCAGGATCTCCCTGGCTTTCTTGTTCCAGTTCTTTCAATATTCTCTTGTTTACATACCAGCGGGGCTTAAAAACGATCCTGGTAATATGGCTTTCAAGAACAGGCGTCTGATTTATGCCTACCAGTTTCCCTTCCAGCTTTTTTTTCTTGCCACCGGCTTTGCCAACTATCACCTTATGCCGTTCAATGATTTTACCATTGGAATAGAGCTCCAGTTGAAACTGCGGTATGTTAATTAGTATCCCTTCTTTCAAATCCCTTAAAGGTTCTTCCCTGAACTCCGAAAGAGCGAGCTTTAGGTACTCAATCTCTTGCCACAGAGGCATCCTTAACGCCTCCTTCGTTTCCCTGCCTATGATCCCGTCAACCCGCAATCCATGAGCGTACTGAAATTTCTTGACAGCTTCTTTCAATTCTTGATCAAAGTAACTATTCAACTCGCCATCGTAAAATCCCTCTACTTTAAGTCTTTTCTTAATCAGCAAAATTTCTCTCCCCGATTTACCCGGACGAAGCGTCTTGTCGGACAGTGAAAGCTCCTCCGTAGGTTCGCCGCACTTTTTCATCAACGATTTGAGGGCTTCACGTAAAGGAGCGTAATGCACACACTGCGGTTCTATCAATTTGAAGAATTCATCTAAATCGTCTCTAGAAAGGGCATCCAGGACCAATTCCTTATTTTCAACACCCATGTCCCTTGCCATACGAAAAGCGTTGGCTATCAATGCTGCATCAAGGTCACTGGCTGTTCTGTTGAGGTTACTCAAAGTCTTATTAGCAGTGCTTATAACCTGGAAGAATACTTCACAGGTGTCATGGGCAGCACGGGAGTGTTCTTGTAAATCATTTGCATTGAAAGCAACCCTGATTGCCCTGCTTCCAATTTCGGGATATTCCGGGCAATATACAGGGCAGAATCTTTTTATAAAAATTTTCGGTTCGCTTGAAATATATACCTTTAGTTGATCAAGAATGGTATTTAGAATACGGATCTTTGCTATTTTCCTATGGATTGAATTAAGGGAATAGTATTTAACGTCAATACCGTCAAAAACCAGGGAGTTGATCCTTTCTAGTAACCTCTCGCCATTCTCATTGAGTCTTCCGTTTGAAACAAATACTGGCTTAAAACCATTTCTCCTGTAAAGCTCAAGGACTTCTGCACCGTAAACATTATCAGGCGTAAGAATCTCGTTATCCAGAAAAGCCTTTTGTGGGAATTCTTTGACACATTTGGATAAATTTTTGGCAAAGTTTCCCCTTTTCTCCTGATGCCCGGTAGAGCTGGCGCACCAGGCTTCTCCGTAACCTGTCCCCATTGTAACTACAAGCATCAAGACCAACAGCAGCGGGAACAGGATAATCCTGGCATTTGCTTTGTACCTTGATATGCTGGGTAACCTTACCATTGCTCCTACCTTTTTTTAAAATTGTAACCTCATACTCTTATTAAACAAGCCTCAATTTTACCCTGCACTGATCTTAGGAGCCACCCTGCAGAGCAAACCAGGCTGATTAATAGGTTCGGAGCAATGGTTGTGCCAGTTTTCCTGATTAGAGCCTTGCAGGCAAATCGAAAAGGCCTACATACCCAGAGCTACTGGTTTTTCCAGGCAGGCTTTCTTTTTTCAAGAAAGGCCCTCATACCTTCTTGGGCATCGTAGGTCAGGCAGTTCGAGGCTATTACTTCTCGCGCAAAAAAATAGGCTTGCTTTTCCTCCATGTCTATTTGGTTGTAAAATGCTTCTTTACCAATTCCAACAGTCCATCCACTATAGGAAGCTATTTCGGTAGCTAGTTCCCTTGTCTTTTTTTCTAGTTCCTCCAAGGGTACAACCTCATTAACCAAACCGTACCTTTCAGCATCCGCCGCACTTATAAAGTTCCCGGTCAACAACATCTTCATGGCTCGCCTTCGGCCTATGGCTCTAACAAGAGGGACCATCGGAGTAGTACAGAACAACCCGATCTTCACTCCTGGAGTCGCAAACCTGGCATCTGATGATGCGATCGCAAGATCACATGCCGCCACCAACTGGCATCCTGCTGCGGTGGCAATTCCGTGGACCTGGGCAATCACCGGCTGCGGAATTTTGTGAATTAGGAGCATCATTTCGGTGCACACGCCGAATATCTCCCTAAAATGGTTGATTCCTTTATCTTCACCGACCATTTCCCCCATGTCATGTCCCGCACAGAAAGCGGGGCCATTGCCTCTAAGTATAACTACATGGATTTCCCTTTTAACCCGAAGCATTTTCAACAGATCTATCATTTCTTGCATCAAGGCCAGTGACAATGCATTTCTTTTTTCAGGCCTATTAAGAGTTACAGTAGCTACCTTTCCCTCTTCCTCATACAAGATATTTTTGTATACCATCGACATACTCTTTCTCGCCTCCTATGATCCCTCCCTGTCCAGCCAAAACCTTAATGCATTCCCAATTTCTTCAATCTGTTCAGGGTCTTCCATTTTTTTTCCATCTGCAGTTCTTATGTAAAAAACGTCCACGGCCTGGTCTACCTGGGTTGATATCTTTGCCACAAAAATTCGCAACTGCATATCTACCAGGGTCCTGGTGATAGTATATAGCAACCCTGGCCTATCATCGGAGTAGACCTCCAGGATTGTATATTTTTCGGATGACTCGTTGTCCACAAACACCTTGCTCGGTCTATAAGGAAAAGGTTTCTTTTTTCCAGACGAATCACCCATTGCCCTTGATGCAATTCGATAATCAATGGCAATTTTACCCTTCACAACCTTATCAAGATCAAGCAATACTTCATCCCAGTTGGTGTATCTTTCCACTTCTTCCGGGATGTAGAGGTAGAAAATAACCAGGAGAACCCCATTGGCTTTGGTAAAAATTTGAGCTTCCCTGATATCAAGATTATGAAGAGTAATAACACCAGCGGCCTTTGCCAGAAATTCCAGCGATTCTTTGGTAACAATCGTTAGTTCTGCTTCACTTTTTCTTAGTTTTTCTACCTCCCATGTGATTTGTTTTCCGTCGAGCAGTTTTTCGAGTTTCAGGTGCTTTACCATGGTATCAGGAGTCACCGAAAGGAGATACCTGCTTGCGAGTTGACTAAAATGTAAGTCCAGTTCTTCCTCTGACATAAAATCCTTGACGTGATCGTAAACCTCCAGCTTTAAACGTTTGAGGCGTTCTGCAATGGCGGCTTCATCGGGTTCACCCTTTTCAAGCCGATGCCTGATCAGGTTATAGAGTCTGTGTACGGGGGTGGTATCCCATTTCTGTTTTGCATTTGAGCCAAGCGACCTCATAACCGCATAAGAAAGGAGAAGAACCTGGTCCAGTCTTTCGGGATTTTTTATGATCTGACATGATTTCCTAAGCATTTCCTCGTCGGAAAGGTCTCTCAGGGACGCATTTTCTACCAGCATAACGTGTCGATGTACGAGAAATTCCAGGAGGTCAGTCTCTTCCGCATTCATTCCGAGGCGCTGGGCAATGGGTATAACAATTTTGCTACCAATCTCTGCATGATCTCCACCAGTAGCCTTTCCCACATCGTGCAGCAAAGCCGCCAGCAATAATATTCCCGGATTTCTTATTCGTTGCGCAATCTGTGTTAACTCTGGTTCATTACCCTCGTATTCCCCCCTCAGGAGTTTTTTCATTACCTCGAAGGTCTGTAGGTGATGTTCGTGAACAGGAAACACATGGAAAGAGTCGTGTTCCACAAGCGCATGCACTGCTTCTAACTCGGGAATGAGGGCATGAAGTATTCGCAGGTTATAAAGAGTCCGTATCATTGATCCACTGTCATTGTCGGATAGCACGATATTCCAGAAAATCTCCCGTACTTCCTCGTCATAGAGGCTTGACATGTTTAGCAGGTTTAAATGATGAGTAGACCACTGGATAGCCTGACTACTCAACTTAAGACGATGCCTCAGAGCCTGTTCAAAGAGGAGCAGCAAGTTTTTAGGTGATGGCCGAAACTTTGACGGTGACACGTATATTTTTCCTCGTTCTGCCCTTAATCCCGGGTACACTTCTTTCTTTGACGCTTCCAGAGCTATATCAGAATCACCGCGAGCTTCTTCCAGCTCTTCAAACCTTGACCAGAAAAGATCCGTGACAATTCTCACGCTGTCCAGATGCGCATGGACTTCTCTCATAAATACTTCAACAGCCTGGAAACCACCCTTCTCCTCATAACCAAGGCGATCTGCAACATCTATTTGATCAAGGAAACCCAACCGATAGACGTAACGTTTTTTGCTTGTTTGTAACAGATTCACTATGTTGAGAAAAAAATCAGAGGCACTTGACAGCCAGTTAAGCTCCTGTCTTGTAAGTAAACCCTGGAAAATAGCATCTTCGAAGGTGTAACACTTGAAACCCACGTATGATGCAGACTGAACACCCAGAATGTCATCTATGGCACCGGGATTATGAAAAAGATCCGGTTCCAACCAGTATTCCTCAGAGGAATATTCATCTCGTCTATTCTGGAATTCACTCTGTAGCTTAGGCAAGAGTTCATGCCGTTTTTCATCAATAAAATTATCTATTTTCCCTCTCAATTCGCTGAACAGCTCACGATTACCAGATATAAACCTTCCGAACAGGAGACTCTGGAAAAAGCTGAAATCCTGATTGGCTTTTTCTATTATTCTATCCAGGCTACCCGTTAACGTCACAAGTTCCCAACCGGCATCTCTTAGCGGGTAAAATATCCCTTCAAGCCATTCATTTTCCCATTGCTCTTTTTCAGGATCCATTAAAAGAAGTACTTCCACGGGAGAATGTATACCTAAGAGTCTTCTTCCAAAATGGCCGATGGCAATAATTGCACCGCTTTTTCTGAGGTTATCGGCCTCTGAAACCAAGCGGTTAGCCAGCATGTTATAAAGTGACATCAACGCCACTTCCACCAGGCTAGCGTTCTGTTCGGGATTCCCGCCGTATGATTCCTCGAGTTGCTTCTTTTTCTTCTGGAGGCTATCAGTTATAAAGTTCATTACTTTCACCTTCCCTGGGTTATTTACTTTTCACCAACACGGCTAAAAGAACCTATATCCTTAGCTAAAAGTAGTAAATTTGATTCTATCAGACTATATTAAATATTTGAAGGGCTTAATGGGGAGCCAAGATTATTCCTTTTACTTTCATCAAAGTTACTCTGAAGGCTCTATTTTTCGTGAATCTAAACCCGGTGTTTTAAGGACTGTTTTCAGGTCTCTCGTAACACTTTCCAGGCGCCTTCTCAGTTCAGAAAGTTTCTCGGATATTTCTTCTCGATCCCGGCTTTCCCGGGAAACTACTTCCAACACTGATTTGCTTTCCAGAAGAGCCAATTCTATCCTGTTTTCAAAAATAGACGTCAGCTCTTCTATACAAGTGTCTATCAATTTGAAAGCGTACCCGAACTTAAAGTTCTGATGATAGTCCTGAAGAGAGAAAAGCAAATCTTTTTTTGCTTCACTCTTCATGAAGTCTACCGCCTCTAGTAGCATTTCGTTAAGGTACTTATCGGAACCTTCTTTCTTCCGCAAAACTTTCTTTTTTATGGACCCCAGAAAGTGAGCCATTTGTCTGAATCCAAACCTTAGCATGAAAGCACTTCTCCCAACGCTTTCCTGGGAAAGAAGGTTATCGAAGGAAGGAACCTCCAGCT
>JALSTM010000263.1 GCA_026983715.1 Desulfobacterales bacterium | reverse complement strand
CTGGAGATTGAGATGTCTAAATAGCTTGATATCCCATGCCTCTGCAAGTATACTCACGCTCTCTGGCTGTTATTTTCACCTGGAAGAGGGAACGCTAATCGGCCACGAACTTTGAGCCGCAAGGCTCCGAAAAGGTCTAACGAGATACTGGTCTATTTGGTGTATCTAGTCTATTTGGTCTGTTAGTACAGTGAAATAGGCTTCGATGACCTTCTGTTGCTGCGAAACATATTAAAATACAAGGTCTTACCGGATAAAAATTTCTAGGGCTACATCTGTTAGATTCCGGTTGAATAGTTGGGTAGGTTCCAAAATTTAACTGAACAGCTAATGATGAGAAAATACATGCTTATGAAAAGGACATGTCTCAACTTAATAACATTTACATCTATCCTGGCTGTGATCCTTCTTTTTAATATTGCCTCGGCCGCTCTTCCTAACCTCACAAATCCCATTGAACCAAGATTATACGAGGGATCTGCGGAAGACATAACGGCTTTCATCAAGGAAAAAGAAAAGGAGGTTAATGCTCTCAAAAAAGAGATAAAAGAGATTATTTCCAGCACCACCAATGACCAGGACAGAAGAACGTTAAGTGATGCGCTTGATTTTCTGCAGGCACTTACGATTCTCTGCATTAAGCTTCAGTCTCAGATTAAGGCTCCGACTAGTCTGGCTATTAAACTTCCGGCAATAGGATCACCGCCGTACGAACTGAAGGTGTTTTACGAACTTACTGAGTTAATGGGAAAAGTAGATAAAAGACTTGGTGAGTATGAGCCGAAGGTTTCGCTTAATGAAAGAGATCTTGAGAGCATGCAGGATGAGCTAAAATCGCTCTTCTCTGAGTACATAGTGCTTAAGCAGTCTGTACCGCCCAAGCCAGAAGCGTATCTGAAGCTTGGGCAGATTTATACCCTCCAAATAAAATATGCCATTGTCCGGCTTCAGCTATCCAGGTCGAAAAGGATCATAGATGAAGCTCAAAAACTAAAAGAACAGCTCAATGGTTTGCTTAAGACGACTTTCAAACATCTTAAAATTACCCCCAAGGATGTACAGGATGCCAAGGAAGCTTACGAAAAAATATCCTCCCAGATGAACAAGGAACTTGTATCGCTTGGGAAACAAGCTGTCCGTCTTAACAAGAAGATTGTGCCATATGAAATTAAACTGACTGAAGTACTTGCCAAACTAAGGGAAGCCAAACCTTCTGATCCGGCGGTGTCTGTTTTACAGGCCAGGAGGCGTTACTACGAAGCTGCTATTGAGGCAAACCAGGCAATGCTTGAGGCGATAAATCAGCGGAAGTTGAAGTGGAAGCTCGTAAACGTAGAGTCTCAGTTCAGGTACGACTGGATATCTACCTATTCCGGGGTTAAAGGTTCGAAGCCGATTAAAGAATTCATAAAAAAATGGTACTCGATGCTCGAGCAGGTGGAAAACACAACCGAGTCTCTGAGGCAGCAAATTATAGATGTCCGGTCTCAGGAATTCGACATCATGCGGAAGCTGACGCTTTTATCGGACAAGAGGGCTGCCACGGAAGACGCAACGCTTGCCAGGACACTTTTGTCTGCCTACAAGAAACTCAAAGAAGCAAACAACGCAGTGGATGAGCTCTTTGTAGCGGTTTCGAAGAACATTGAATTTGCTTCTGCACTCGGGAAAAAAGTAGAGCTGGTCCTTGGTTTAATGAAAGAGAAGGCGGGGATTGTTGCCAATGTCCGGGTATGGGGTACTAGAAATCTTAAGAAAACCTGGGAAGATATCAAGGTAGTGCTTTATTATCCTCTTGTTACCATTGGGAATTCTTCAATCACGCTTAGCAGCATTTTGAAGGTTATTTTGCTGCTTACTGTTGGTATCTACGTCTTGAGGAAGGGGCGTAAGAAACTCAACGAGGTACTGGTAAAAAAGACGCAGCTTGCGCCGGGTACCATCGGTTCAATTACTACTCTCATCTATTATACGTTTCTCGTCTTGGTGGTTTTGATCGCTTTATCCACTGCAGGCATAAACATGAACCAGCTAAGCATCATACTTGGTGGTTTGGGAGTTGGTATTGGATTCGGGCTCCAGACCATCGCTAACAATTTTATAAGTGGGCTGATTTTGCTTATAGATCGTTCAGTGAAAGTGGGTGACTTTGTACGGCTGGAAGATGGCCTGGTAGGTGAAGTGAAAAATGTGGCCATTAGGTACACGGTTGTTCGTACTCAGGATGGAGAGGACATCATAGTTCCTAACTCGGAGTTCGTATCGCAGAGGGTCAGGAACTGGACATATGGGGATAACTGGCGAAGGCTCAAGATTCCCTTCGGGGTTTCTTACGATTCCGACCCGGATCAGGTGGTCAAGCTTGCGATTGAAGCAGCGAGGGAAGTACACAGTACCGTTGAAGACTATCGTCATCCCATAAGTGTGAGGTTCGAAGGGTTTGGAGACAACAGCCTGAACTTTTTTCTAAGGGTATGGTGTAGGATGAAAGAACTAAAGGGAGACTATGGTTACATTAGCGATTACTATTTTGCTTTGTTCCGTAAATTTAAAGGAGCAGGTATTGAAATTCCCTTCCCACAGCGAGATATAAATATCAAGACTATCTCACCTGAACTTCTAGAGAAATTGTCTAAGTAGGAGATACGCATTTTTCTCGTGTTAAGGTGCGAACAGATCTCGGTTACTTGCGCTACCTACACAGGTGTTCCATAATTTTGAAGAGCAGGGAATGGAAGTCCAGGAGCTGTTGGCAAAAATTGTAAGAGGAGATTAACAGAGAGTGAAGATTGCAGTAGCAGCAAAAGGCAGGGATCTGGATTCCGAGACCTGTGGACGTTTTGGTTTTTGCCCGTACATACTGGTTATCGATCTGGAAACCATGGAGTATGAAGCGATTCCCACCGAGAGCCTGGGAAAAAGGGAAGAACCTGCCAAAGTGCTTGCAAGCATTTTGGGGCTTGGTGTTGAGGCCATAATTGTAGGCTTCATGTCTCCCAGGTTATTGGCGCCTCTTACAGGTAAAGGCTTTGATGTGGTAACAGGCGTGAGTGGAAAAGTTGGTGAAGTTGTTGAAGCTTATCGGAAGAAGAAGCTTGGTAGTGCCATATTTGAAATACCGGCCTCGCGGAAGAAGACGAGGCAGGAAATTCGCTGGGCCTTAAGGACAACCGGGAAGGAGTTTCTATCTATTATTCCCGTCCTTGTGAGTGTTATACTCCTGGTTGGTCTTTGTGAAACTTTTATAAACAGGAAATTTCTTCTGTCGATTTTTTCCGGACATCCTCTTAAAGACTCCTTTATGGGTGCACTTTGGGGAAGTATTCTCATAGGGAACCCGGTAAATAGCTACGTTATTGGAGACATGCTTCTTAAAAACGGAGTGAGTCTTTATGCGGTGGCAGCTTTTCTAACCACATGGGTAACCGTCGGCCTTATTCAACTGCCCGTAGAAATCGAAACCCTGGGTGTTCGCTTTGCTATCTCCAGGACGCTGGCATCCATTGTTGTTTCAATACTAGTTGCAATTATCACCACTGTAATTATTGGTGCCTTCTGAGGGGGAATGCCTTTGAAAAAAAGCAGACATTGGAAAAAGGGAACTAAAATCAAGTGGTTTTTCGTGTTTGTTACTCTTCTTCTTTACGGACTCGTTTATGTAAAAGCCCCTGACAGGGCGTATTCGTCCTTGAGGACAAGTTTGCGAGTTCTGCTTCAGATAGTTTTCCCCATTTTTATCGCTTTCGTGGTCAAATTTTTCATAAACCTCTATCTTTCCCCCGCTGATATGCAAAAGATGCTGGCAAAGAACAGGGGGATAAGGGGGCTGGTATTTTCATCCTTTGCGGGAGTTCTTTCCATGGGACCCGTATTTGCGTGGTATCCCCTTCTGAAAGATTTCCGGGAAAAGGGTGTACCCGATTTCTACCTGGCAAATTTTCTAACGAGCCGGGCCGTTAAACCTTTCCTATTCCCGGTTATGGTTTACTATTTCGGCTGGGTGTTTAGCATTGTATTGAACATGATGATTCTTGTCTCATCGCCGCTGGTGGCAGTGTTAACGAGTGCATTTTCGGAAAGGAACTGACATCTACTTGATTCACCTCATAAGTGTGATGTCTCGGTCAAAGAAGAAGGCAAAGGTCCAGTCAAATATCAAGCGCACCTTGTTTCTAATCCCCCTGAATCGGAAAAGGTAAACAGTCCTCCATATGAACCATGCCCAGAAGCCCCTGAATCTAAAAAAAAGAATCTGGGTTACGGCATTCCTGGAACCAAGTGATGCGAGCCTACCGAGGCGAACAAACTTGAAGGGCTTTAAAGGCTTGTTCTCGGCTTCTTTTTTTATAAGCTTTGCCACGTACTTAGCCTGCTGCAAGGCAACCTGGGCTTCGGGGGGCAAGGGTTTCCCGGTTTTTGCGTCAATGGCTCTTGCAGCATCGCCTAGAACGAAGACATCCGGGTGGCCGGGTATTTTCAGCCATTCGTTAACTTCTACTCTTCCCATTCGATCCAGGGGCTTTCCGAGTGATCTCAGAAGCCTGCTGGCTCTAATGCCTGCTGTCCAGATGATGATATCACTTTCAATTTTTTCACCGTTTTTAAGATAGACTGTGCTTTGCTCAATTTTCTCCACAGTCGAATTGAGCTTGAGATCAATTTTCTTTGAAACGATCTTTTCTTCCGCCCACTGCACCAGATCCTTGTCAAAGCCTGCAAGTATATGTGATGTTGCTTCGATGAGGATTATTCGAACGGAATCCGGATGAATGTTTTTGTAATACCTGGCAAGGGTCTCGTAAACGTAGTCGTGGACTCCGGTTGCGAGTTCCACTCCCGTGGGTCCTGCACCGATAATGGTAAACGTAAGGATTTGTCTCTGTTTAGCCAAGTCCTTTTCAAGGTCTGCCAGTTCAAATCTCTCCAATATCATTGCTCTAAGATCCAGGACATCATTCAGTGTCTTCAACTGGTGGCAAAAATCGGAGGCGCCGGGAATGCCAAAAAAATTCGTTTCACTTCCCGGGGCCAACACAAGCTTGTCGTATGTTACGGTGCCACTGTAAGTTTCAACTTCACGTGCATCCAGGTTTACAGACTCAACTTTTGTTCGTCTTAGTTCAATGTTCGGAAAGTCAAGCATTGTACGAAGAGGTGTTACCAAGTGACGAATCTCAATATCACCGATTATTCCTTCAATCATGAATGGTTGGAAAAGCAAGTAGTTTGTCTTTGAAAGGAGTACAACGTCGATATTGGTGTTTTTGGTTCTTTGCCCCAGGTACCGAGCCAAAAATGCTCCCGCAAAACCCCCTCCTACTATTACAATTTTCATAGTTACTCTCTATTAACTCCGAAGTTCTGAATGAAAACGTCTGTAACCTGTAGAGATTATTACATTGTTGAAATATTATGTAAAACTTTTATGTTTTTGTTTCTTTCATTTTTTTACCTCAATAACCGTTTTCATGCTTTGTTGTGGCGTTCAAGCACCATGGGAGTTTAAAGAAAAATCGTTCCCATGGCCCTGAGAGAAATACATGTGGAATTTTCATGCTTCGTTAAGGTTTCGATTCTCTTTAAGCGACTTGTCATTCACGCGGAAGGCGGAATTCACTGATTCCTGGGCAAGGAATTCCGGGATGCCAGATCAATGCGTGCCCCTGACTAGATCAGGAGGCGGCATGACGGCCGGGCAGTCCCGCCACAGGAGTCGAGTTTAATCAACCGCCATAAAACTCCCTTGTCTTATAAAGGGTGTTTTATTTTGTACAATCAATATGTATATCACAAAACTATGATTTCTGATAGATGAATCCTTCCAGCCTGCAAATCGTTGGGCTAGAAAGATTTCATAACCGATACAGAAAAAGGGCGAAGCATCTTGATCATGGAGCTTCGCCCTCGAACTTTCAGACATATTTTTTGCCCGATTTTAGTAAATCGACTTGAACCAACCTGTATTCTTGTCTATCTGGTATTTTTCAACCAGTGAACCGTCCTTGGTTGTTATTTCAGCTACAAAATAGTCTTTTTCGTCAGTGATTTTTCCTAGTTTCAGGTTGGGATTCCCTTTCATTTGCAAGTAATGTTCAACTAACATCTCGGCCTGTTGTTTTGAAAGAGGTTTCCCGGCTTGACCCATCCCATGTACTCCTCCACCGTGCATCATCATGCCTCGGTGGTGCATCATGCCACGATGCATCATCATGCCGCCGCGCATTCCACACATTCTCCCGCACCAGGGGCAGAACCATCCACTCTGCTGTTGGGGCATTGGAGTGCTTTGTTGCTGTGACATCATCCCCTGATGCATGGATCCCATTTGAGACCCCTGTCCTTGCGACGTCTGTTGTGTGAAGCCGACTCCGGCTATTAGCAAGAGAGTAAGAATGGTTAAAATTCCTGTGTACAATCTGTTTTTCATTTACTCCTCCTTTTCTGGTTATGTT
>JALSTM010000262.1 GCA_026983715.1 Desulfobacterales bacterium | reverse complement strand
ATACCATGGCATGGCACCCATAATTAGTCACCTATTGAAGGAAAATCTCATCGAGGCGAGGGGATTTAACCAGATAGACACATTTACTGCAGGTGTAAATTGGGCAAGAACAGAAGGGTTTATCCCGGCCCCAGAAACAAACCATGTCATAGCAGCAGTTGTAGAGGAAGCAAGGAAGGCCAAAGAAGAGGGGAAGGAAAAGGTAATCCTTTTTAACTGGAGCGGTCACGGAATAATTGACCTGGCAGCTTATGACGCCTTTTTGTCGGGTAAGCTGACCCAGTATGAACTTCCCCAGGAGGAAATCGAAAGGGCACTAAAATCCCTGGAAGGTCTTCCGAAACCCTGATCAGGAGTAGGAAAAATGAACAAAGAACTTGAAATAAGGTGTCCCAAGCTGGGACACCAGGTTAATTTCAATTACTGTGAGAAAGAGCAGATCGATCTTCCGTGTTCAAGGATTATACGGTGCTGGCATATGTATTTTCCGGTGGAAGCTTATTTGAAAAGAAAACTTACAGACGAACAGTGGAGTAGGTGTTTTACGGAGAAACCTAAGGATAAAATCCTTACCCTGCTTGAACTGGTTGAAGCTGCAAGGAAAAGAAAAGAAGGCAAAAATAAACCATCCAGGGGCAATACTTGAGAGAAAGGAGGAGAGGGTATGAGGAGGTCAAATAAACGATGCATCAACATCTGTGAAGCAATTTCTATACTATTATTGCTTTTCTTTGTCCTGTCGCCGGTGGGCAGTGGCACGTGGGCGTATGACGAACCGTCCGTAAACCTTGGCTTTACAACTTTTCTTGACGGGGGACCGCCTGCCGGTCCAGGATTTTATTTTTCCCAGTATTTTCAATATTATACTTCTGACAAGTTAACAGATGATAGTGGCCACGAGCTTCTTCCGTCATCCGCAAATGAAGACCTCGACGTATTCGTAAGCTTGTCCCAGTTGATATACCAGTCTAACAGGCCAATACTTTTTGGAGGGAAGTGGGGATTTGAGTTGATCGTTCCCTACGTGGGACTGGACATGGATTACGATGTAGCAGGTCCTTTCCCTGAAGACAATGGCTCCGGGTTCGGCGATATTCTTTTTGGTCCGTTCATCCAGTGGGATCCTATAATGGGAAAAAGGGGACCAATCTTTATGCATCGCTTCGAAATTTCAGTGATAGTTCCCACTGGAAAGTATGATGACGACAAAGAACTCAACCCCGGAAGCAACTTTTTCTCCATAAATCCCTATTGGTCCGCAACCCTTTTCATTACACCAAGGCTAACACTAACTGGAAGGTTCCACTACCTGTGGAATGCGGAAAACGACGATCCTAATAGGAAGTACGGTAACGCCGATGATACGCAGGCCGGACAAGCGTTCCACGTTAACTTTTCATCTGCCTACGAGGTGATAAAAAACAGGTTTAGAATCGGAATAAACGGCTATTATTTCAAGCAACTTACCGATACAGAGGTCGATGGCCATGATGTTTCTGACAGCAAGGAGCAGGTACTCGGTATTGGTCCCGGTTTCGTTATCCATTTTTCCAGGGACATTCATTTCTTTTTCAACGCCTACTTCGAGACAGAAGTTGAAAACAGGCCAAAAGGGCAACGTTATAATTTTAGGTTAGTTTACCATTTCTAACTTTGACCTGAATCCGTTTTGATCCTTGACAAACCATGAAGTTTGTGTAAATAAGAGGGTAATTCAGCATCTCGGAACACGGTGAAAGTCCGTGGCGTTCCCAGCGCTGTAACCCTGATCCCCTAGCGGTTGAGGGGAAACTCTTCCGGCATGGTAAATGTCCACTGCCAGGTTTTCGGCGGGAAGGGCGTCGGAAGGGCAGGGAAGCCAGAAGACCTGCTGAAGGACAATAACGTATTTAACGGCGAAGTCCGATGGTAAAGGGCTTCGGCGGGTTAATTATTAATCCGTCGAAGCCCTTTTTTTATAGGGAATTCTAGATAGAAAGGAGGTGAAAACGTGAAGAAAGCAAAGAAAAAGGTTATCATTTCTTACAGGAAAACCTGTAGTCCGACCGGAACCGGCCTTTCCCATTACATCCTGATGAAGAAGAAAGATAACTAGTTCACTTATGGGTGGAAGCGATGCTTCCGCCCCATTTTTGGTCGGTAGGTGAGTCTATCCGTTTCTGTTCCAAACCAAGAGGAGAGAAAGCTAATGGTTGATTATGCTAATGCGAACGTCTCGAGCGAAGACGGAATATTTTCAACAACGGCAATACAGGTAAACACTGGCACGGGATCAACGCTTTTGCCCGTAGATATAGGACATGAAGATTACGTGGCTGTTATAGATCCGGATACGGCTTTCTGGGCACTGGTAAGGAAAGAAAACCTATCTGATGTATTTTGTGGAGAAGAATTTTTGAAACAGTATGGAGAGAAACAACGATTACTCTTTGATGAAATAAAAACCCTTCGATTTGGCTTGAAACCGTCGGCCGTTTATTTCAATCCGACAGAGAGATGTAATCTGAATTGCACATACTGCTACATACCGGAAAAACTTCGTCAATCCGGTTCCCACATGTCTAAGAACGACCTGCTGAGAGCGCTGGAAATTTTGCACGAGTATTTCGATAGCAACATGCCCGCAGGAAGAAAGGCTGAGATAATATTTCACGGCTCAGAACCAATGCTGAACAAGGAAGCCGTCTTTGAAGCTATTGAAAATTTTAAAGATACCTTTAATTTCGGGGTTCAAACTAACGGCACACTGCTTGACGAGGAGGACATAGAGTTTCTTAAATCTCATGACGTAGCTGTGGGGCTATCGTTGGATGCCCACAACGAACTGATTTCTAACAAAACTCGTAAAACCTGGTCCGGAAAGGGAATTTTTAAGAAGGTTCTTTCGGCCATCGAACATCTGGGAAGTTACTGTAACTTTAATGTAATTTGTACTGTAACATCAGAGAATGTATGTTATCTCAGTGACATAGTAAAGTTTTTCCACGATCTGAACGTTCCCGCTTGCATGCTTAATCCTATCCGATGCACGCAGCCAGGAGCACGGACAATAAAGCCATCCGAAGAAGCTTTTGGCAGGCATTTTTTGGAAGCCCTCGAGTACTCTTACGATCTGTACCAGCAAAGTGGGAGGAAGCTCGTGGTGGTTAATTTTGCCAACATATTGATTAGTATCCTTGCACCGCTTGCAAGAAAACTGATGTGTGACATATCTCCTTGCGGGGGAGGAAGATGCTTTTTTGCCGTAGCTGCCGACGGTAGTTTATTCCCGTGCAGTGAGTTTATCGGACTACCGGAGTTTAAAGGAGGGAACATCTTCGACGATGGAATAGATGCGGCATTGGAAAGTGAAGCATTTAGGAAGGTCACAAGCAGGATTGTTGAAAGTATAAGGTACTGTGAAAAGTGTGCAATACGTCATTTTTGCGGAAGCCCATGCCCGGCTGAAGCATATTCAATGAAAGGTGACATTCTAAGGAGAGGGGCATTCTGTGAATTCTACGAATCCCAGGTAAGATACGCCTTTAGGAAGATTGCGGAAGGCAAGGAAGAGGCGTTCATGTGGGACAATTGGGACCAGGATACTGAGACTGTACTGAAAATTTCCTCCTTGTAATTTCCTTTTAAGAAAGGGAGTCAAGCACTTTTGTTTGACTCCCTTATTCTCATCCTGCTAGAGTGAAACGAGGTAATCTATTCTAAGTTCCGATACCATTTTGAATTGATTTTGCATCGCTACGCTTGTGCTTTTCGTGAAAATATTGAACGTTATCCAGTTAAACGTGAGAACCCGGTTAAACTTCCTTTATTACTGTTTTTTCGGATTAGTAGAAAAAGTAAGGTTAGCCCGCTTTTCACGGTAACGACAGGATATTAATTGTTCTTTTGGAGGAATGTTCAATGGTAGCAGACTACTATATTGACCTTGAAACAACGGCTGAAATAGTAAAAAAAATTCTTCCCAAGATGGGTGAATATAAAGTTCCCATAACTCCTCAAAACTACCGGGTATGGTTCGAGTATTATAGCGGCACAAACAGGGAGCTGCTGCAAGAGATAAATTCCATAATAGAATCGAAAAGAAGATTCACTCCTGAACTGAACAGGTACCTTTATACCAAGTACTTTGGTGACGATCACAACCGGGAAATGCTCCGGGAAGTTCAGAGCAAAACCATAAACGTTTTAAAGAACTTTCTCGAACAGGTCCTGTCAACAACAAGCACAACTTCGGATTATGGAAATAAGTTGGAGAAATATTCAGAGCAGTTGAACAAGGCTGAGGACCTTACCGAAATCCAAGACATTCTCGAGGAGATGATTAGAGAAACATCGAACATGGTTGAGTCCACGAGGGACCTTCAGTCCAAGCTCAAAGAAGCCAGCAACCAGGTTGAAATGTTAAGAGAGGAACTCGCTAAAACGGCTGAGGAAGCTAAAAGAGATGCCTTAACAGGGTTGCATAACAGGAAGGCCTTTGACGAAAATATTGCAAAATTATATCAACGCTTCAAGGAAAAGGGGGAAGTTTTTTCTGTCATTTTGCTTGACATAGACCACTTCAAACAATTCAATGATCGTTTCGGGCATAAGGTAGGTGACAAGGTACTTCAGGTTGTAGCAAATACCCTGAACTACACGTTAAAAGGGAAAGATTTTGTTGGTAGGTATGGCGGGGAAGAGTTCGTGGTACTGTTACCTTTGACTGAACTTGATAACGCCTGCGTGGTCGCGGAACAGATAAGAGAAAATATTTCCAGGAAAAGGCTCCGGGTCACCAAGACGGGAGAAGAACTTGGCACAATAACAGTAAGCGCCGGAGTATCACAAGTGAGAAACGGAGATACTGTAGATTCCCTTGTTGAAAGGGCAGATAAAGCACTCTACCTCGCAAAAGAATCAGGGCGCAACAACGTGAAGTCAGAAAAAAACCTGTAAGAGTTCCAGATTCGAGGAACGTTTTATTAGTGTCTCTATCGGGTATGGTGCAAACCTCTTGTCTACAGGCGAACCGGCATGGCTGGACCACGTATCCAAAAAACATTTGCAAGATTCTGTCATTGCGAGGATCCCTCACCCACTTTATGAGAATGTCCTGAATCCATGTTCGTTCACTTGGACAGCAGATGCAAGGAAGAGCCCTGCGGACTATAGTATGCTATGTCCGGTGGGCAACGACACCACAGATGGGGTGCAGGTGGACGACCCGTAGGACGTAAAGAGATCTTTTGACACAAGATGAAGAATAATCCACCCCGGCTATGTGCCCAATAATAAGCAATTTAAACATGTTATACAACTTAGCCATAAAGTTTCGTCACGGATTCAGGAATGTTTTCGAGTTAATATCGAGATGTATGGTTTAAAGTGGGTGCGGGATCGCAACGACTCTCGTTTAACTTTTTGTTTGACACAATATCTAGGAATTACCCATTGAAAACCCCATGGTGTTTCTGCCCCTCAACCAAGCATGAAAATCCGGTATGTATTCCTGTCAGGGACATGGGAGGCTTTTTGAAGCCATTGCCTGAAGACCCGCTGTTTTTCCTTGCCTCAGCAATGGGGGAGACCGCAGCCCCGCACCCATTTTAGGATATCGCTTTCAAAGTATCCTATACCGTTTGTGATATTCACAGCGATATTTGGGTATAAAATGGGTGCGGGGAATGGGGAGGGGGCAGGCATCCCCCGTTGCTGAGGCTTAGTCAAAAACCAGGGTTGGAAGGCCGGCAGAAAAAAGCTTTCCATGTCCTTGGAAACGATTTTCATTTAAAGACAACAACTCAAAGCCTGTCATTCCTTTGCGAAATAGCGATCAGGTGATGTGGGAAACCGATGAATCGATTTTTGTGTTAGGTATCCTATTTTCACCCACGGTTAAAACCGTGGGCTACCTTATCCATCACTCGAATAGCATTTACCATTAACGCGCGGTTCTAGTCAGGTAATTTGGGAAACCGGTGAATCGCTTCTCCACTAGCCATGCTATTTTTACCACGGTTAAAAACCGTGGGCTATTTTGCTCGTCAGTTGGATGGCATTGCCCCGTAATGACGGTTTAGCCAGGTGCCGTGGGAAACCGATCTACGTAGATGTATGCCAGGGAAAAGCCAGAGTATTTCTCATGAAGCGAGGCCCCAAAGCCGTCATAAAACCCCTCGTCTTATAAACGAAGCTGGTTTAGTTATTCTTACATCCTGATTTTCCAAATTGGTTTGAAAAATCTTCTACACTTACGCTTTCCCCCCCGGAAGCAAGCCTGGCGAGATCCTGTCCGTCCACATCATCGTCATAGTCGAAATCCCCGCTACAGAAAGAATGGGTGTTTATGAGAGTCATCTCGGGGTCTCCATATAGGTTAAATCCTTGCAAATTTATCCAGATGGAAGAACTATTGTAAACCAATTCCTCTTTCACTTCCGCTAAAGCCTCCCCACAGGGAAGGTTTTGAGAAACCTTTTTTATGTAATAGTATCCCAGGGACATGTTATCTGCATAGTTTGGGTTTGGTTCGGTCCATCCCGCTGTATACCAAGAAACCCTCGACGCCGAAAGCGTTGCCACTGCACCGTGCTTCAAGAGGGAGTATCCAAGATTCCCTGAATTTTCGGGATAGCCATTGTTGCACGCGCAGAGATAAACAATAGATGGGTGATTATCATCCAGTGCTTCCGCATCATTTGCCTTGAAATAGGAAGCAAAAACGGTCTCGCCACTATCCGCTACGTTGTCGTTATCTTCATCGATGTTCCAATACTTCCTGTAAATTCCCGTTTCACTTCCGTGGCCCACGGCACACACAATTCCGTATCCTTTTACCCATTCATCAATTACATTGGTATGATTGAGAGGGCTATCGGGGAGATACTCACTTGGTTGCAACCCCTGTCTTTCATACAGGCTATAAGATGAAAAACCTTCATCATTCAGGTAATCTTGTATTATTTTCTGCGCAAGCTCAGCACCGTCAGTTCTTGTGAGATCGGAAGGTGGTTCTTGGTCAAAATTAAGTATCGCTGCAGGGAGAAGTACATGTTTTCTCCACGAAGTGTTTTGAGATTCTGTTTCATAATCCATTATTTTCTCTAAAATCCTATCCAGCGTCTCATAGTCATTATTGTAAACGGGAATCCTTCCAACCCATACCTCAGCAGCATAATCAACACCACCGGGTTTGTTGTCATCCGGGTATTCGCCATATAACCCGTCGCCGTCTATATCCCAGTTACCGGTAAGATCCGCATAGTAGTAGTCCGTCGGAGTTACCTTGTAGTTACTTTCGTGGCTTCTTGGCCAGCACATTTTCATTGGCACATCCCCGTTCGATGGGTCGGGATCTCCGATTAATAAAACATACTTAATCCCAAGTTCTTTGTAATTATCAATTAACCACTGGCGAATTTTCTCTGCTCTTCCATTGGGAGGAGGACCATTTAACGATTGATATTGATCTTCCGTTACTATAAGTACCGAATGTCCAATTGCTTCCTTGAAAAACTTGAACTGAGAAAGTTTCTGGCTGTTGATAACCACTGCATTTGATGTGATAATTACGTAATCATGGGCATCGGAACCTGCCGCAGGTGAGTCCTTCAAGGTATCCTCTTTTGAACTGGAGATAAGAGGTGATGATGAAGATCGTGTGCCGGTACCCAAACTGGACGTCCCAACATTTCCATTAACTTCGTTAAAAGAGATTACGCATTTAACTTCCGTTATAATTTCAAGTTCCCCTGTTTTGGGATGCCAACGAAATGGATAGAAAGCCAGTCGTAAATACTTCGTCTGTTTCCTGTTCTGAATTCCGAGTATCCTAATGCATTTTTCCGGATATCCCGCTGAAGAACCATACACAAGAAGATTTTTACCATTTTTGATTTCTTTTGATTTTCCCCAATTGACAAGGTGCATGGAACCGGAAGAGAGCAGAAGGGGAGGGGATGGTTCAATATTATCTAGTTCTTTTAGGAATTTACTCCTTTCATCGACTACTTTAACATTTAGGCTTGTGTCAATAGCATTTTGCGGAAGAGGTAGAATTTTAACAATCTCAGGCAACTTGGGATTTCCCGGATCCATGAGGTACCCGCTGCCGGGTGTTCTTATTACGTGGTTTCCTTCGCCAGTTTCGATGATTTCGTAACGTGGAGCAGTGAGTGTGACAATAATCTTGGAATTCAGAGAAGGATAATCCCTGAAACTTTTAGAGAATGCCCCGTTCGTGGTTATTAAAGAAAAAAACACAATGACATGTAAGGAAATGATACAGAAAGCTTTTTTCATAAAAAAACCCCTTTTTAATTTCTTTGTTCATTTCCAATGGCTTATCTTATCACCCTCGCCATCAGGAAATCAAAGGATAAAGTGTTCCTGCCTAGCATCCTGGAATACATAGGCACAAACTGTGCCAAGCCAGACAAGTGCATTAACAGGGCTCACCGGAAACCTATTGACAATGGAGGATATTTCAACTAGAGATAAATAGGATCTAAAAATCGAATAGAACGCTTGATGAGTTATGTAATAGGCAAAAGCCACCCAGACTCGGGTGGCTTTTGTCGTTAGGGGAAGGTAAAATGAAAATTATCATTATAGATAACTATGATTCGTTTACCTATAATCTTTACCAGCTTTTTAGCATATTGGGGGTTCACGTCTCTGTTTACAGGAATGACGTGATATCTTTGAGGGAAATCGGAATAAAAAAACCAGACGCAATTGTTATCTCGCCAGGCCCAAAAGATCCATCGGACTCCGGTATCAGCATTGACGTGGTGCGTTTCTTCGGGAGAAGGATACCTATCCTCGGAGTTTGCCTCGGGATGCAGGTAATAAACGAAGTCTTTGGTGGCAGGACAATTCTTGCCCCCAGGCCGGTTCACGGCGAAAAAGACCTGATTTTTCATTGTGGAAAAGGAATCTTCCGATCCTTACCTTCCCCTTTCTATGCCGCCAGGTACCATTCGCTGGTTGTGGAAGTAGCGTGCGATGAACTGGAAATCCTGGCTGCAAACAAGGAGAATCTAGTTATGGCACTAGGCCACAAAAGATACCCAATTACCGCTGTTCAGTTTCATCCCGAATCTTTCATGACGGAGTATGGTGAAAAAATAGCCAGGAATTTTATTGAATGGGTAAGCTATCATGGATCTCATCGGAAAGATAAAGGAAATACATTATCTGGAAGCCAACTTCTGGAAACCACACGACAAAATCGAAGACATTTTCTCACCGCTAAGCGCTCTTCCACACTCGGTTCTTCTCCTAAGTGGAAGTGAAAGCGACTGTTCAAATTATTCCTTTATTGGCCTTGACCCTTATCTGGTTGTTCGGTCTTACGGGGACAAGATTTTGCTTGAAAATGGGGATGGATCCCTCGTTGGAAAAATTACAGGTAATCCTTTCGACGAAGTTCAAAAGATTCTGGAATGCTTAGGGTCTCACATTAGCACCGACAGGGTGCCGTTTTACGTGGGAGCCATGGGATACCTGGGATATGATCTCCGTTACCAGCTTGAAAGATTGCCGGACATCTCGCCTTGTGACGTTGATCTTCCGGATTTGTACCTTGTTTTTCCAAGCATAATTGTTTGCCAGGAGAAAAGAAGTGGTAAATATGCCGTTGCCGTGGTTGAAGCCGATGGGATAGGTCTTGCGAGAGAGTGTGTTACTGAGAAAATAGAAATGCTTGTACAAGCCACGAAAAACTGGAGCAACTACCTCGAGCGGTTGCCTGCGCCCATTTCAAAAAATGCTTATTCGAGTTCCTTTACAAAAAAAGAGTATATTCAAGCCATTGAAAAAACAAGGGACTACATCAAGCGAGGCCATATCTACCAGGTGAATATATCCCAGCGTTTCACGTTTCCCTTCAAGGGGTCCGAGTACGTGCTTTTCAGGAAACTTTTCCGTAACAATCCCGCTTCTTTCTATGCATATCTTAACTGTAAAGACTTCACTGTTATTTCTACTTCCCCGGAGCGTTTTATTTTCAGAAAAGGGGACTACATCGAGACAAGACCGATAAAGGGGACGAGACCGAGAGGGAAAACGCCACAGGAAGATGAGGAACTTAGAAAAGAACTTATTGAAAGTCCCAAGGAGGATGCTGAACTTTCAATGATTGTGGACCTCCTTAGAAATGACCTTGGTAAGATATGTTTGCCAGGGACGGTAAAAGTAAAGGAACACAAGAGGATAGAAGCTTACCATAACGTTTTTCATCTGGTATCCATAGTGGAAGGAAAGCTGCCTTGTCGCTACAAGCATTTTGATATATTAAAGGCGATGTTCCCGGGAGGTTCCATCACAGGATGTCCAAAGATACGTGCCATGGAAATAATAGAGGAAATAGAACCTGTTAAGCGAGGTATCTATACCGGATCTATCGGCTACTTTGGGTTTAGCGATTCCATGGATCTAAATATCGCCATCAGGACGGCTGTTAGAAAAGGAAATAATCTTTATTTATCGGTCGGTGGCGGTATTGTTTACGGCTCGGAGCCAGAAGCAGAATACATGGAAACTATCCATAAAGGTGAAACTTTCCTGAGGCTTTTAGATCAAAGAGCTTGAAATATTCTTGTAAAACAGATCCCACATTGCTATCAGGTTAACTATGAAATCGGAAGAATATGTGATCCTAAACGAAGATTTAGTGGCATTGTCAGAGGCCAGGATATCCGTTCTGGATAGAGGCTTTCTTTACGGAGACGGGTTCTTTGAAACTCTTCGAGTTGAAAAAGGCCATCCTCTGTTTCTCTACGACCACATAAAAAGGCTCTACGATTCTTGTAGCACCTTTAACATTAGTATAAACCGGGATCTAAAATTCTGGGGAAGTTCAATCGAACGACTAGTTATAAAAAATAACCTGGGCGATCGGGTTGCTGTGGCTAAGATCGTGGTTACACGAGGTTATTCATTTTCCGAGATAAAACTACCACAATCTAACAAACCAACAGTGGTTATTTATGCTCGTCCCTATAGACCACATCCTCAGCGAAAATACGAACAGGGTATCAGGCTATCGGTGTTTCCTCATAAGAGACACACGCTTCTTGCCGATCATAAAACTCTCAATTATTTATTTTATCTTACGGCAAAGGAGTGGGCGAAAGGGGAGGGGAGCGATGAAGCCATAGTTTTAAATGGTGACGGAACAATTTCCGAAGGAGCCACAACCAATATTTTTTATGTTAAGCAGAATACTGTTTACAAACCTTTTTCGGAACACTACTTAAAAGGAGTAATGGAGAAGCAAGTCGTCAAAATTATAAAGGACAAGGGGATAGAAGTACGCGAAAAAAGCACATACGTAGATGATTTAATCGAAGCAGACGAAGTGTTTCTGACCAATTCACTGATCGAAGTCATGCCTGCTTACTCTATTAACCATAGGATTCTATCCCGAAAAGGAAAGGTGGGGGAAATGCTTATGCTCATAGACTGGAAAGCCTTTTCTGAAAAGCTTACCTAGAGACTTCTTTTCTTTTTCCTCATCTTCCTTGCTTCCCTCTTCCACCGAGGTCCCTTTTTTCTCTTTTTTTCCCTTTGCTTTCGTCTTGAAATGTCAGGGTCCCTATCAAGGTCAAGATAAAATGAACCCGGTAATTGCTCGGGGATGGATTCATTTTTTTTCGGTTTTTTCTCCCTGGTTTTTTTGATTTCTCTTTCGGGAAGCGGAGGTCCATTTATGTACCGGGCAGGCACTTCTTCTACTAGAAACATACGTTCCCCGTTGGCCCTAAAAATTACTCCGTCTAAGAATGCACGTTCAGCCTCTATTTCCAGAATAAGAGGCTCCCTATCTCTCCTTCTTCCAATTCTCAAGGCCAGTTCTTTAGTTTTACTCAAAGGCAGGTATGGTCTCCCGGCCGCCTTTAAACCATGATTGTAAATATGGTAACATGCCTTCAATCTTGCTGCGTAATAAAGGATCCTGGGAGGCTGTTCCACGGGATAGTAAGGTTTGAACGATTCGCTTTCCGGGACCACTCGCTTTCCTTCAAGCCGGTAAGATGGGTTAAAACCCAGCAAAATCAAATCCTTCAGATGAGATTCCCTTACGTAGCTCCAACCCTCTTCTTCCTTTAACGCCCATAACAATTCCTTGATAGAAATCGAGCCATCGTCGTCCAAAAAAATCCCGAATTCGTCAGGGCTGTGGTACAAAACGTAATTTATGAATTTTGTGAGCCTCTTTGCCTTTTTCTTATCCATTGATAAAAAACCTAATACCTGTCATTTTTCCCTAGTTTTTATAGTCGGCAAGTATTTCTATCACTGGCGGAATGACATCCCGTGCAATATCAGATCGAGACCCGCCACCCAGAACGACTTCCAGTTTTCCCCCAGTAAGTTCAAGCGAAAGCTCAACCATCAACTTGGCGATATTATTGTAGCACTCTCCTGTGAGTCCAAGATCCCCATAATCGCCTCTATGAGTATCGAAACCAAAGTACCAGAATATAAGATCAGGCTTAAAGCTCCTCACTGCTTCAGGGAAAACAGAGCAAACCTTTTCGTAATAAATTTCGTTTTGACTTTTTCCGCTTTCACCGGTTCTTCCCCAACCAAACCAGCCGCCTCTTACTGCCACGTCTATCTTGGTACCATCAGGTGACTTGTAGTCGTTATAACACATGCAGACATGTAATACTTCTCTATCATCTTTAACCAGGTCCCTTGTTCCGTCTCCGTGGTGAGCATCGGTGTCAAGGATAGCAAATCTTTTCACACCGTAAATTTCTCTGAGTTTTGTTATGGTGATAACCACGTCGTTAAAACAGCAATAGCCACCGAAATAGTCGCGTCCAGAATGGTGTCCACCTGCTCCTATAAATGCAAAAGCGTTATCTATCTCTCCGGTGCAAATTTTTTCGCCGGCAAGTACCACACCCCCCGCTGAGTGCCATGCCGTACTGCAGAGATGGTCTGCTTGAACGCCGAGTATCAACTCGGGAGTGTGGACTCTGAGAATCCACTCTTCTTCAATCGGGGGAGATTCAAACATAGTCACGTTATCCTTTTTCAAGAGATGTTCTATAGCCCTGGGAAAATCTTCAAGTCTAGTTCCCTGGGTCAAGTAACTCCGCCTACTGAAACTTGGGTGATAAAAAATCCCTGTCATTCTCATAGACTTACTCCATGACGTAATATTATAAAAATATAATCATTGCCCTTTTGCATTTCCTATGCTATCTAAAAAAGTGTACAAGATCAACATGTCTCCCATTGGGTTAATTTCAGTTTTCCTTGCTACAAGGATCGTAACAGCGCGGGAAGGAGAAATTAGAAATGAAGGATTACTGGCAACCCTATCTCGCAGGCGTGGCTCTCGGAGTTCTTCTTTTCTTTTCATTTTTGATCTGCGGGAAGGGAGTAGGGGGTTCATCCTTTTTTGCTCGCCTGATGGCTTACTTGGCTCACACAGTAGCACCATCTCACCTTGAAAACTCTGCATACTTCGGCCGTTACTTTGCCGGTGGGAAAAATCCCCTAAATTACTGGCTTGTCTATCTTGGTTGTGGAACATTTCTCGGCGGGCTAGCGTCAGCCTTCATCCATGACCGTTTTAGGATAACGATAGACAAGGGACGCCGCATTTCACCAGGTGCAAGACTCATATTTGCGCTAGCAGGCGGAATATTTGTAGGATTTGCATCCAGGCTCGGACTTGGGTGCACAAGCGGTCAGGGTCTTGTTGGAGCATCAATGCTTTCTGTTGGATCATGGGCATTCCTTTTTTCTGTGTTTCTCGGTGGTTATGCAGTGGCTTACATCATGAGAGAAGGGTGGATCTGATGGGACCGATTATAAAACTTGCAGGCATGGTAAATTCCCCGGTAGATTTTTTTCTCGCAGTCTGCATAGGCTTTTTCTTCGGGTTTGTACTGGAGAGCGCCGGACTCGCAAACTGTAGGAAGATAGCAGGGGTATTCTATTTCTACGATGTTACCGTGGTAAAGGTTATGTTTACAGGGATTGTTACCTGCATGCTTCTTTTATATGCCAGTTCAGCGCTTGGAGTCCTCGACCTATCCCTTATCTTTGTTCCCGACACATTTATCTATTCTTACGTCCTGGCAGGGTTTATTCTCGGAGTTGGCATGGTCATGGGAGGATACTGACCGGCCACGTCCTTAACCGCCACGGCTGGCGGTCGAATCGATGGTCTTTTCTTTGCTCTGGGTATCATGATAGGATCCCTTGCGTTTTCGGAACTTTTTAATCTTATCAAGCCAATTTATAAGTCGGGAGTAATGGGAAAGTATTTTTTGTACCAGCTTTTTCACCTTCCCGTAGGCATAACCATTCTCGTTGTAACCCTTGTAGCAATATGTTTTCTTTTTCTTTTTGCTTTTCTAGAAAATATATTTCGGAAAAGATTGGGAGGAGATCGTGGCCTATAAAAAAATAGCAATTGTTCTCATACTAGTCGCAGTTATCTTAGCTGCCTCACTGGCTTTTCTAAAAGATAAGACAATATTTAGCGCTCAGTATAAGCGTTGCGCCCAGCTAGTAGCCCAGGCTGACCAGCTCTTTCTTAACAAGAAATACTCAGAAGCAGCAAACAAATACAGGCAGGCACTTATGATTGATCCTAAGAACCAGAAGCTTTGGCAAAAACTCTTCCAGACCATAGAGAAGGAAACCTACGCAAAGGTTTCAACCAAAATCCAACCAACCGAAGCACCTAAAGCTGAAACGCAAAAGCTAATGCCCCAGGAACAAAAACCCCAGATACCGGCGAAAGAGGAACCTTCTTTTGTTATAGAAGAAGACGAAGGCTGCTAAAAGTTAGTCCTGCGAAGCTTTTCTGTCTAGTATTAGATTTCCGATAATAATGCCTTTTCGGAATCGGTTAAACGCATATATGAGCAGCATCAAGTCCACTCCCTTTGAAAGGGGAGAAATTTCCTTTCACTAGTATTTCCCTGCAAAAACAGACAGTTGTATAAACACTTACCTCAATCAAAGTAGTCCGCTACACACTTTTTTAATTGTTTACATAATATATCTTATCGGACGTTCTAGGTCAGGGGTGGTTCCCCAAAAAATCCTCTTGACAATTCCGACAGGATTGTTAAATAAAATATGAAAACAGCGAGCGGGAATAACTCAGCGGTAGAGTGCAACCTTGCCAAGGTTGAAGTCGCGGGTTCGAATCCCGTTTCCCGCTCCAACATAAAAAAGCAGCGGCGTGAGCCGCTTTTTTATTTTTGTGCGTTACCCTTCTGTTTACCAGTTCTTGTTTCTAATGGCTATTTTGCAACAGTTATGATAAGAAATTTGTCAACACGGTTTCGCTTGTCGTTCTGCAATTTATTTTTTTAACAGTGAATGGTGATTATGAGTTCCCTCAACATTCAAACTGCCCGGCCAAAATCGGTGACTTCGCTTCTTACAAAGTTTCTCGACGTTTTTGATGCCAAGGATAAAGTACTTATTACAATCGATCCCGACCCGGATTCCCTGGCATCAGCTATGGCTGTAAAAAGAATACTCTGGCATAAAGTTCAAAGTACCACCATAGCCATCATCAGACCCATCATTAGGCTGAACAATATAACCATGGTACGGCTCTTAAAAATTCCCGTTGTCGACAAGAAAGATGTAAGCATTTCCGATTTTGATCGTTTCGTTCTTGTGGACGGGCAGCCTAGTCACTTTGAAGAATTCCAGGACGTTAAATTTGACGTTGTAATAGATCACCATCCTCTAAAAGAGGAACCACAGGGAATATCTTTTGCCGATATCCGCCCGACTTACGGCGCCACTTCAACCATCCTTACCGAATACCTAAAAGCTGCAAAGATAAAACCATCGAAGACTCTCGCAACTGCCTTAATTTACGGAATAAAAACCGATACACATGATTTTCAGGGTAAGGTTGTCGAAGAAGACGTCAAAGCCTTCAGGTACTTATTCCCCTACGCTTTCATCAATACGTTGAGAAAAATCGAAATATCTGACATGGAGCTAAAAGACCTGAAGTATTTTCGACGAGCCCTTGAAAACAAGCGGGTTTCTCGAAAAAGGATCTTTACCTACTTGGAAAAAGTACCATCGCACGACATATGCGTGTTAGTTGCTGATTTTCTTATGAAAATTCATGATATCAGGTGGGTTGTGGTTTCTGGGCTTACCAATGATAAACTTGTTATAGTCATACGAAATGACGGAATTCGTAAAAACGCGGGACAGCTTGCGACTAAGGCTTTTGGATCTATCGGCAGCGCAGGTGGTCACAAGGGAATGGCAAGAGCAGAAATACCTCTTGAAAACCTTGAACAGTACCTGCGAAAGTTTAACGCCAACACCATTCAAAGGTTTATTCGAGATCGTTTTTTAAAGAGGACTTAACCCCTACCCTTCTCTCATGTCTGGCAAGAAACCACATAAAGAAGTTGAAATCTTCACCGACGGAGCCTGCGTGGGTAATCCCGGTCCCGGAGGCTGGGCGGCAATTCTCAGGTACAAGAATGTCGTGAAGGAAATTTCTGGTGCCGAGCCTTATACTACAAACAACAGGATGGAACTAACTGCCGTGATAGAAGCCCTGAAAGCACTAAAAGAACCATGCAAGGTGACTATCTGTACAGACTCCCAGTATGTACAGAAAGGCATAACCGAATGGTTACGCAGGTGGAAAGAGCGTAACTGGCTCAGCACATCTAAGGCAAAAGTAAAAAACGTAGACCTATGGAAAGCATTGGATAGGGAAGCGAGCAAGCACCAGGTCACGTGGAAATGGGTACGAGGTCACAGCGGTGTAAGGGAAAATGAAAGGTGCGACAGGCTAGCCAAGGAAGCTATAGAGAAAATGAAGAAAGAATGGAAATAAAAACGCTGCCTCAGCATACTTTCCTCCGCCGTCCTTTTTTATCTCCTGACCTACAAAAAACCCCCGCGATGATAATTGGTTGTTATCAACTCCGGGGGTGAAATTACAATTTTTTGATCGTTTTCTTTTTTCTGGTCCTACAACATGGATCAAGCGGCCCTTTTCACCGCGAGAGGTGATGGTCCGAGTTTCTTTATCTTCTCAACGAATTCCGTAATGCTTTGAGCAAATCTTGGACCCTCTGCGGCAGAAACCCACCTGAGATGGAGCCTTTCTGGTTCAATGCCCGCAAACTTCAAAAGTTCTTTCAAAAACGCTACCCTCTTCGTTGTCATGTAATTACCGTACAGGTAATGGCAGTCTCCGATGTGTCACCCGCCAATGAAAACGCCATCAACTCCTTTTTGAAAAGCCTTAAGCACGTGGTGAGGCGAGACACTGGCTGAACATAACACCCTTACCGTTCTTGTGTTAGGAGGATACTGCAATCTGCTCACACCCGCAAGATCCGCTCCCGCATAGGCACACCAGTTGCACAAAAATGCAATTATTTTAGGTTGAAAGCCATTTTCACTCATGTTTTTTTTCTCCTTGTTTGTATCAATATTTCCTTCTCAACTAGTAAGCCAAAACCTCGTCTATCTGGGCAAAAATTTGTTTTGGCGTGTAACCTCTCAACACAACACTGCTGGACGGACACGTAGCCGAACACCCTCCACATCCTTTGCACAGGGCCGGTATGACGCGGCACACGTGCTTCTCTTCGTCATAAGTAATCGCGCCAAAAGGACATACCTCAAGGCAACCCTGGCAGCCCACGCAAGTGTTTTCGTCAATGTAAGCAACCACTCCGCTGGTGGTAATACGTTTTTGAGCCAGAACAGTGGCGGCCCTGGAAGCTGCTGCCATTGCCTGGGCTATGGACTCGTCTATTGGTTTAGGGTAGTGAACCAGACCACAGAGAAAAACTCCTTCAGTGGCAAAATCCACGGGGCGCAACTTCATGTGAGCTTCCACGAGGAACTTCTCGCTATTAAGTGGAACTTTAAACATTTGCGCAATTTCCTCGTGATCTCGAGGATATATGGCAGTAGCAAGATTAACAAGGTCAGCGTCTATTGAGACCTCGCTATCGAGTATTGGGTCATAAACTGTTACCTTGAGCTTGTCATCCCCGTTCGCTTCAACAACAGGTTTACGATCCAGGCTGTACCTTACAAAGATAACTCCTCTTGCTCTTGCCTCGTGGTACAGATCCTCCCTGGGACCGTAAGTTCTTATGTCTCTGTAGAGAACAAAAATATTCATATCAGGATTAATATCCTTGAGCTTTATTGCGCTTTCAATGCTGTGAGTGCAACAAATCTTGCTACAGTACGGTCTTTCTGGTTCTCTCGACCCCACGCATTGAATGAATACTGCGGTGGCGTCTTTCTTGGTTATAATATCGCTTTTTTCAGCGATAAGATTATCTATATCGTGCCACCTGTATACCCTTGGATGCTTGCCGTAGAGATACTCGTCCGGTTTAATGGAATGTGCTCCGGTTGCAATGATGGCAACGCCGTGCTCTATCTCTTTCCGTTCACCCTTGTCATTTTCTATCGTTGTAACAAAGTTCCCTATGAACCCGGAGACATCTTTAACTTCACTTGACAGGTGAACGGTAATTTTCTCGTTGTTGTTTACCTTTTCAATCAGGTCATTTAAATACTGCTGTACGTCCTCATCCTTCCAGGTCCAGCGTATTTTCCTCGCATGGCCTCCAAGAACATCCTTTTTTTCAACTATATGTGCTTCATACCCCTGTTCTGCAAGGCCAAGGGCTGCCACCATCCCCGCAATTCCGCCGCCAATTACAAGACCGCTTGGGGCAATATCTATTTCGGATTCCGGAAGAGGTTCCAATAGATTTGCCTTTGCCACTGCCATTCTAACAAGGTCTTTTGCTTTTTCAGTGGCTGCGTCGGGGTCATTAGAGTGCACCCATGAATCCTGGTCTCGGATATTTGTCATTTCAAAAAGGTACTTGTTTAACCCTGCCGATATGAGGGTTTCCTGGAACAGCGGTTCGTGAGTTCTTGGCGAACATGCCGCAACAACAATCCTATTTAACTTGTTTTCTTCAATCACCTGTCGGAGTTTTTCCTGCGCATCCTGGGAACAGGAAAACAGGTTCTCCTGGACATACACGACATTTGGGAGGCTCTTCGCGTATTCCGCAACCTCGGGTACTCGAACAACGCCGCCTATATTGATTCCGCAATTGCAAACAAAAACTCCAATCCTAGGAGGCTCACCAGAAATATCCCTTTCTTCCGGCTTAGGTACCTCTTTAACCCTGGTACCTCTTACTGGAGCAAGCTGGCATGCAGCAGAACATGCCGCGGCACTTGCTTCCATAACCGAGTAAGGAATATCTTTTGGACCTTGGAAAGCACCACATACCTGGATGCCCGGAACCGAGGTCTCAACGGGTTTGAAACTTGAAGTTGCCGCAAAGTTGTAGTTATCTAGCTCAATGCCAAACTTTTCGGCCAACTCCGGAACTGACTTCGATGGTTCAAGTCCGACGGATAGAACAACCATGTCGAATCTTTCTTCCCTGCGGATACCGTCTTCCATCACGTAAGCGATTTCCAGGTCGTCGCTACCCGGGATTCTGCTAACACTGTGAACCCTGCATCTTACAAAGCGAACCCCTTCTTCCTTCGCTTTGTCGTAATACTTCTCGAAGTCCTTGCCGTAGGTTCTCATATCCATGAAAAATATCGTTGTTTCCAGCCCATTTTTGCTGTGTTCCTTGGCAATCACCGCTTCTTTTATTGCGTACATGCAGCATACAGCAGAACAATAACCATTGGCACAGTGGTGGATATCTCTTGAACCGACACACTGGAGCCAGGCAATCTTTTTCGGCTCCTTCTCATCGGAAGGCCTTACAAGATGTCCCTGCCATGGCCCCGAGGCACTCAATATCCGCTCAAATTCAGTACTGGTGACAACGTTTGGATGCTTGCCATAGAGATAAGTGTCAATAATGCTCGGATCAAATTCGTCAAAACCGGGAGAAAGAATTATAGAGCCCACCTCAATCTTGACCTCCTGGTCTTGATCGAAATGGTTAATGGCCTCAGCTTTACAGGCTTCTACGCACTGGTAACATTCGCAACAAACACCACAGTCCAGACATCTACTTGCTTCCTCCTTCGCAGCCTCCTCATCTATGCACAGATTAACCTCATCAAAGGTATTTACTCGTTTACTAACTTCAAGGAGAGGCGGGTGAACCCTTTCTTTCTTTTCCTCGTCCTCCGGAATATCCAGCCAATCGTCCCCCATTGCTTCCCCTTCTCCCAGCTCCGTGGGAAGCTCTTTTCCTTGAATGTACTCGCCAATGTAATACGCTGCTCTTTTCCCTGCTTCAACCGCTTCAATAACCGTTGCTGGTCCGGTAATTACGTCGCCACCGGCGAATACCCCGGGACGGTTGGTCTGAAGTGTTGCCGGATTTACTACCACAAGATTCCACTTGGAGACTTCTATGCCATCCTTCGGAGATAGTGACGTCAAATCAGGTTCCTGGCCTATAGCCGGAATAATCAGGTTAGCTTCAATAAAAAATTCGGAGCCAACTATGGGAATGGGCTTTCTTCTGCCCGTAGTGTCAGGTTCTGTTAGTCGCGTGCGTATGCACTCTATCCCTTCCAATTTCCCGTTGCTACCGGAGATACGCAGTGGAGCAACCTGGAAATGAATCTTGATCCCCTCTTCCAGAGCCGCATCCACCTCTTCTTTTTCAGCAAGCATTTCTTCCCTGGATCTTCGGTAGATGATGTTTACATCATCTGCTCCTAGGCGTAGGGCAACTCGTGCGGCGTCTATGGCCGAATGGCCACCACCAATTACAACGACTTTACCGGAAACCTTCGTTGTTTCCCTAAGATGTACCTTTTTGAGAAAATCTACAACTCCAACGACGTTTTCGTACTTGTCTTCCCCGTGTATGTTGAGCTTATACGGCTTCCAGGCTCCAATGGCAAGATATACCGCTTTGTATCCCTCATCTAAAAGATCATCTATGGTTATGTCTTTCCCCAGGGCCGTATTGGTCGCTATTTCAACTCCCAGGCGCTTAATGTAGTCGATTTCCTGGTCAAGCACAGTACGCGGGAGCCTGTATTCCGGGATTCCGTACCTCAACATTCCTCCGGGCTCCGGCATGGCTTCAAACACCTTTACCTTGTATCCGTCAAGAGCCAGAAAGTAAGCCGCGGTAAGGCCAGAGGGACCAGAACCGATAATAGCTACCCTCTCTTCTCGAGGTGTCACATCGGGAACGGGAAGTTCCCTTAAATCTACCTGGTCAGCGGCAAAACGCTTAAGTTCCCGAATAGCGATTGCATCATCTACGTTTAAACGACGGCAACTTTTTTCGCACCGGTGAGGGCAAACTCGCCCCAACGTTCCGGGAAACGGTGCATCTCTCAAAATAACTTCTACCGATTCCTTGAACTTTCCCACCTTGATCATGGCAACATAAGCCTGCACATTGAGGTGGGCAGGGCACGCCTGTCGGCAGGGAGCTATATCTTTCTTTTCAATAAGGTAGCTTCCCGGTATTGCCTGAGCATAAGGTTTATAAGTCGCTTTTCTCGTGGAGAGTTTCTCATCGTACTCATTGGGCAAATCCACGGGACACACTTTTGCACAATCACCACATGCAGTGCACTTGTCCGGATCTATGTAACGGGCCTTTTTTTGCAATACTACTTCAAAATTTCCAGCTTCTCCCGTAACACTCTTTAGCTGTGCTCCCGGAATTAACTCAATGTTTCTGTGGCGGCCGACCTCGACCAGCTTGGGTGAGATAATTCACATGGCACATTCATTGGTGGGAAACGTCTTGTCAAGCTGTGCCATCACCCCACCGATCGCGGGTGACTTCTCGATCAGGTAGACGAAAAACCCCGAATCGGCAAGATCAAGCGCTGATTGCATGCCGGCAATTCCGCCGCCCAGCACCATTACTGAACCCTGCATTTTGCTTGGAAATCCCGGATTCTTGTTTTCCATACTGAACTCCTTAACCTGGTGGTAGTCAAAAAGATATCATGAAGATTTTATGAAGGTACCAAAAAACACTGGAAAATTACGGACATAACTTTTTACAAAAGGCTCTTAAATACACGAATATATTCACAATCACAACGTAACTCGTACATTATGGCACCAAGTTTGTCAAGGACTATTTTTATAAGCCTTTGCTTGTTTCTTGTCCTCAAGTTACGTTTGTGATTTAATAAGACAACTATAGCACTGCTCAGCATCGCTGGATGAGCCAAAACGAAGCATTAAAAGCTTTCTGCTGCCTAGACTTCAAAGGAATATTTCGGATGGGATGTAAGTTGAAAAACGTGGAACCCGAAAAAAACAACAAGTTTGGTGAAAACGGCGAGATCGACCAATATGATCTTTCTTACTGGGAAAATTACAAGGCTCTGATCGACAGCCTTACAACTTACCTGGTTATCCTGAACCGTGATCTTAAAATTATTGTTAGCAATAATCTTTTTCGGCAGAGATTTGACCCATCTCCCGGCCACTATTGCTATGAAGCCTGGAAGGACAGGGACGAGGTTTGTTGCGATTGCCCTGCCCTTAAGACTTTCTCCGACGGACGTATGCGAACTGTTGAAACCTGTGCCATTGATAAGGGCGGAAATTTGAGCGAGTTTCTCGTGGAATTTATTCCTATAAGGAATAAGCAAGGTGAAGTTGCTCACGTAGTGGAAGTGGCTACCGACATTACCGAAAGAAAACACCTCATACGTGAGATTAAAGGGGCAACAGGACAGATAGAAAAGCTCACGGCAGATAGAATCATTGAACTTGAGGATTCCGAGTCAAGATACAGAACAATATTCGAGAGATCGGCGGATGCAATCGTACTTACAGATTCCAATTTCAAAATTGTTGATATCAATCCGGCGGCACTGAAGGTCTTTAGATTCGACTCATGTAATTCAAAGCGAGTATGTGAAGATCTAAAGAGCCTTTTTGCCGATGACCACCAGTTTTATGCCCTTGTGGAAAACATGCAGAAAGACGGGTATATCCGAGACGTTGAAGCCGTAATGAAAGGTGCAAATAATGAATGTTTTCATGCGTTGATAACGGGGAACCTGTTAAGTAATGGTTCGGGAGAGATAACCGGATATGTAACTTTCGTTAGGGACTTGTCAGAGCAAAAAAAGATAGAGTCATACCTGAAACAGGCCAACGCCGAGTTAAGGGCCCTCAACACCATTGCCAAAACAGTCGGGGGATCGCTAGACCTGAATGACATCTTAAACAACGTCATAAATAACGTAAAAGATACCCTCAAGGCGGACAGCGTAAGGATATACCTCCTCGACGAAGAAAGAGAATCCTTGTACCTTGCCGCCCACACCGGTTTATCGGACCGATTTATCAGTCGTCCGCACATAAAATGCCGAAAGGTTGGTGAGGGGTTGCTCGGAGAAGCAGCAAAAGAAGGAAAGGCGATTATCGTCGAGGATTTAAGGAAAGCTCCTACTCCATTTAAGACGGCCGTATTCAAAGAAGATCTACAGGCAGCGGTGTACATCCCATTGACGTCGAAAGGCAAGGTTGTGGGAATCCTCTGTGTTAGTACTCATTACCCCCACAAATTCACATCGAAACACATGGAATTCTTAACTGGAATTGGTGTTCAAATTGGAATGGCGGTTGAAAATGCAAACCTTTATGCAGAAACGGAAAGAGCATACAAGCAACTCCAGATAGCCCAGGAACAACTTATTCGTTCCGAGAAACTCGTTTCCCTTGGAAAACTCGCAGCCACAATAGCGCACGAAATCAATAATCCCCTTTCCGCCGTTATCACGTATATTAAGCTCATGACTAAGATCTTCAAAAAAGAATTTGTTCCGGTAGAGAAAGTTCGAGATGTCCGGAAGTACCTGGGGATCATGGAATCGGAAACTGTCAGGTGCGCAAACATAGTAAAGGACCTCCTCGCATTTTCCAGACAATCGTCCCTCAACAAGAAATTAAACGACATTGAAGAAATAATTGACCGGGCACTGGCCATAATCGGACATGACTTAGAACTTAAAGAAATCACTCTAAGAAAGGAAATATCTCCGAATTTACCTCCGGTACCCTGTGATTTTCAGCAGATCCAACAGGCCGTGCTTAACTTGCTCAGTAATGCGGCAGAAGCCACATCCAAGCATGGTAACATTACCATTGAAGCGAACCTGGCCGACTCAGGGAAAGAGGTAGAAATCAATGTCAAAGACGACGGAGTTGGTATTGATCCGGCTGATATTCCTTTTGTTTTTGAACCTTTTTTCACCACGAAAAAGGAAGGAAAAGGGGTGGGATTAGGTTTGGCTGTTGTTTACGGGATTGTGAAGAAACACGGGGGTAGAGTGGAAGTCGATAGTCAACCAGGAAAGGGCACGATATTTCATATCTACCTGCCTGTAGAAGACATGTAGCGTGAAAAAAGGAAAAACTTTCAATGGAATAGGGGTATACAAAAGGGGAATTGATGGGAACGAAAGCAAAGATCCTGGTTGTAGATGATGAATATTCAGTGAGGGAATCTTTAAGAGACTGGTTGATGGAAGAGGGCTACGAAGTGGGCTTGGCTTCCAGCGGTGAAGAAGCATTGAAGATGGTTAAAGAAGACTTCTGGCAGGTTGTTTTGCTTGATCTGAAAATGCCAGGTATGGACGGAGTAGAAACCTTGAAAAGAATTAAAGACCTAGAGCCCGAAACCGAAATAATAATGATAACAGCCTACGCCACCATCGAATCGGCGGTCGAAGCCATGAAATTCGGAGCATACGATTATGTTATCAAGCCATTTGAGCCGGAAGAAGTGGAACTACAAATTAAGAAAATAATATCTCACCAGGAACTTGTAACAGAGAATGTTTATTTAAAAGAAGAACTACAAAAAGAGTATGAATTCGACCAAATTATCGGTCAAAGCAAGCCCATGCAACGGGTTTATGAACTCATTGCCCAGGTTGCTCCCACAGATTCCACCGTGCTTGTTACAGGAGAAAGTGGTACCGGTAAGGAGCTCGTTGCCAGGGCCATTCACGCAAACAGCCCCAGGTGCTACGGGCCTTTTGTGGCGGTAAGTTGCGGGGCCCTTCCTGATACCTTGCTTGAAAGCGAACTGTTTGGTTACGAAAAGGGTGCGTTCACCGGGGCAGATCATTCAAAAAAGGGACGGTTCGAAATGGCAAACGGGGGAACCCTCTTTCTGGACGAAATCGGGGACGTAAGTCCAAAAACTCAGGTTGACCTGCTCAGAGTACTTCAACAACGAGAATTCAGACGCCTTGGGGGACACAAGGTGATAGAAACAGACGTGAGAATTATTGCGGCGACTAACCGTGATTTGATCAAAGCCATAGGTGAAAAAAAGTTTAGGGAAGACCTTTATTACAGGTTAAATGTTATATCAATTCATCTTCCACCACTCAGGGAGCGTAAAGACGATATACCGCTTCTTACAAGACACTTTATCAAGAAGTTTGCCATCAAGCTGCACAAAGATCAAAAGACCGTCTCCCCCAGTGCCATGAAATTGCTAAAGGAGTACGATTGGCCTGGTAATGTTCGAGAACTGGAAAACGTAATAGAAAGGGCCATGGTAATCGGCAAAGGAAAGAGTATTCAGCCAGAAGACTTACCCATTAGCTGTGAACCCGAAATATTGAAAAAAAGACCCAGAGCTCTGAGCGAAGTTGAAAAACTTCATATCAAAAGCGTGCTGGAGGAAAACGATTGGAACATAAGTAAGTGCGCGAGGGAACTTCAAATTGATCGGCAAACCCTATATAACAAGATAAAAAAGTACGGTTTGAAACCGAAAAAGAAGAAAAAATAGCATCGAAACATCAGGTGGCTCTATCTTGGGAAAATTTTGAAACCATCTGCCAATAAATCGAGAAAAATAATTCTTTTTCCCTTGGGTGGGATAGAAGAGAGTATTGTACACAGTGCAGCGGCCTTTCTTGAAAACTTGCATCATTTCCCTTTTAAATGTGTTGTAACCAATCGGCGCCCCATCCCGATAGGCACCCTTGATAACCAAAGACAACAGTACAACTGCAAGCAAATCCTGAAATATTATATCAAATGCTGCCCGGATAATTGCTTCAGGTTAATAGGAATTACCGACGTTGATGTCTATGTCCCGGTTTTGAAATATGTCTTCGGGCTGGCACAACTTAAAGGCAACTGTGCCATAATATCCACCCACCGCTTAAGGCCAGAGTTCTATTGCAAGCCTTCGAACAAATGGCTTTTCCAACAAAGACTGTATAAAACCCTGTTGCATGAACTTGGCCATACCGTCGGGCTTACTCATTGCTCAAACCGCAGGTGTGTGATGTTTTCATCTACGAGGATTGAAGACACAGATAAAAAAGAAACAAGCTTTTGTGGAACTTGTAGAGAACTCTTCTCCTGGTATCTCAATGGCATATAGCAGCACTGGTGTAGAAAATTCCCACAGTGTGTAGAAAATTCCCACAAAACTGGATACATGCTGTAATATTAATCGGTTATACCCTAACTACATCCTGACGCTGTATTTAATGTAGAAAATTTCCACAGAAGCCTTTCTCGATACACCTTGTTTCTTGCCATTAAACGGGGACGTATGAGATTTTTATTAAATAATGTCAATATGTTATCCATGTGTAGATTTGTTTGGCATGGCTATTGCTCTAAGAAAGTGACAAACAGAAACACGAAAAAAACAGTAATCCAAATAAAGGATGTAAAGGAGGAGAGAGATGGCTACAGAAAAAAAGAAAACGGCAATGAAGATTGTACCCCCTGACAAGAAGAAGTGCGTATGGATGGAAGCAGGAGTGGTTTCTTACAAGCTATGCGACAATAACTTCGATTGCCCCACTTGTGCATATGATCGAGGCATGCAGATCAAGATGGCGAGACAGCGCGCTGCCATGGCAAACATCGAAGAGCCGGTGAAGGTAGATGGTACGGCAGATAAGGCATTTGAATCCTGGGTTGAAAAGATGCTAAAGCTTCCCGCTGACCAGAGAAAGTGCAGGTACATGATAAGCGGACAAGTAAGCAGGAAGATCTGCCCCAATGCTTACGAATGCGGTAACTGCTCCTTTGACCAGATGATGCAAGAAAAATTGCAGCCCGAAGAACTCGAACTCCAGAAACTTCTTGAAGTTGATGGCTTCTTGGTGGCTGACGGGTACTATTACCACGAGGGACACACCTGGGCAAGGCCGGAACACGGTGGAAGAGTCAGGGTGGGACTGGACGATTTTGCCGCGAAACTGATAGGAAAGCTCAAGAAACTCGGGCTTCCCAGCATAGGTCAAGAGGTGAAGCAGGGAGAAGCAGTTCTGCAGCTCCAGAGAAACGGCAATGCGGCAAGAGCAGTATCTCCAGTGGATGGTATAGTGACGTACATCAATTATGATCTTCTTGAGAACCCTGAACTAGCAATCAGCAACCCCTACGAGAAGGGCTGGCTGTTTATAGTTGAACCAACGAAGCTAAAGAAGAGTCTCAAAAACCTCTACTTCGGAAAAGAAGTGAAGAAATTTTTCGATGAAGAAAAAGAAGAACTGCTTAAGGAAGTTCACGAAGAAATAGCCATCGCTGCTGACGGTGGGCAACCTATCAAGGATATCTTCACTGACATTGAAGGTGATAAGTGGCAGTCAATTGTTAAGAAGTTTTTAAGAAGCTAGAAGAGAAAAAAGGCCACTTCAACATGGAAGTGGCCTTTATATTCACCTAAATCCGTGGCGAAACTTTCGCGCTTTTCCTTGTATCTGCGGCCCGGGTGAACGATCACGGATTCATGTCTACCTATAGCCGAGTTTCCTTAGCAGACGCTCATCTTTGCGCCATTTTTTCTCCACCCGGACCCAGAGTTCCAGGAAAATTCTTGTTCCAAATATCTGTTCGAGTTCCAATCGCGCAAGTTTTCCTATTTCTTTCAGCATTCTTCCCTTTTCCCCGATAATTATTCCCTTCTGGGATTTCTTTTCCACATGTATTGTAGCTCCGATCTTCAGCAGGTTTTTATCGGGTACTTCTTCGAAATAATCTATGGTAACTGCGACAGAATATGGTACTTCTTCCCTCAGCAAGTGAAAAATCTTTTCTCTAACAATCTCCGCCGCGATGAACCTCTCCGGCTGGTCGGTCCACATGTCATCGGGGTAATATTTTGGGCCATAAGGAAGAAGTTTTTCGATTTCCTTAATTGTTATGTCTATTCCATCCCTGTAAAGGGCCGATATGGGAACTACAGCTGAGAATGTCTCTAAATTCCTGTACTTATCGATGATAGGGAGAAGGAGTTGCTTTTCGATGAGATCAATTTTGTTTATGAGCAATATCGTTGGTGCTGAGACCCTAGATATCTCTTTTATAACGTTTAGGTCATGGGTATTTTTCTTGGCGGTGGCTTCAACCATCAAGCAGATTACGTCTACGTCCGAGGCCGCCTTGAGAGCTGTCTTAACCATGAATTCATCGAGTTTATCCTTCTTGCGGGTGTATATTCCCGGAGTATCCAGGAAAATTATTTGGCTGGTATCACAGGTATAGATCCCCACTATTCTGTTCCTCGTCGTTTGAGGCTTCGGGCAGGTTATCGAAACCTTCTGTCCAAGGATCTGGTTGAGCAAAGTAGATTTGCCCACGTTGGGTGCACCGATGATAGCAACGAAGCCTGATTTGAAATTTTTCTCCCCGTTTACCACCCCGGGCAGTTTATTTTCCATTCTTTTTCTCCTATTCTGATCACGATTTCGGATTTAAGCTCTTTGCTACCCCTTATATCAA
>JALSTM010000261.1 GCA_026983715.1 Desulfobacterales bacterium | reverse complement strand
CGCCAAACCCATAGTAATTTTAAGCTAACACATAGACTGCCATGGGTCAAACCAAAACGCATAAAGCTAACACCAGAAAGGCAAACCAGAATTGAAACGGAACTTTTGACTAATTACTCAAAGAACAAAGGCACCGAAGCCGCAACCAAGTTTGAACCGCTAAGACGCCCCAGTTAAATGTTACAAGATTTAACGGGGCAAGCTAAGAGCGCAAAGGGATATTCTTTTTTCCTTGAGCAGTGTGTAACTGCTCAAGGAAAGAAGACTGCCCTTCAGGCATGCTGTTGGTACAGACAATCTGAGTTGGCGCCTGAAGCTTTGTCTTTTGTGTGCGCTTCCTAGGATATGCGTCTTGTCCGTTGCCCTTGTTACCCTGAAAGGGTGCAAGGCATTGTGGGCGGCGTTAACCCGCCGGCCGCAATATTTTCCTTCTTCACGTCCTTCGCGCCTTAAGCGAAGCGGGCGGTTCATTTATGACGGACACTGGTAGTATAAGAATTATGACACGATAAAACGCTACATGTTTATAGGGAAGTAATCTAAGCACCACTTTCATGTCGTGCCGCTCACTGACCTAGTCAGGGGCAGGCTCTATTCGGCATCCAGTCTATTTAGAGATAGATTCCGGATCTACGCTTTGCTCCGGCTGGAATGACAGATTTTGGATTGGAGTCATCCTAATTTGCCAGAGTTTCCTAAAATGAAAATTTGTTAAGTCTGATACGCTTTTAGCTGCGCTCAATTTATTTGATAAGGGTAATTACAGATATTATTACTCCGGTTTGAACCAGGAGTAATCCAGTTACCCACTTAATAATACTCGCCCGTACCTGTTCTATCTCCTTTTGAAGGGTGAGCCGCACCTTCTCTATCTCACCTCGCACCTGTTCTATCTCTCCCCTAACCTGTTCTATCTCTTTCTGTAAAGCAAGTTTCGCGAGTTCAAGTTCCCCTCTTGTGGCAACGTCCCGGAGGGGAGAAATGCGGCTTTCCAGCTCATCCACTACTTCGGACAGAACTTTAGCTTTTTTCTCGTCATCCTTGAATGCTTCGTATACCTTTACTGCCAAACCCATAGTAATTTTAAGCTAACACAAAGATTGGGATGGGTCAAACCAAAACACATGAAGCAAATTCAGTAGGTTCAAACCAGAGAAGCACTACCATGCTAGTCTCTAGTGTGTTGGATCAATCTAGCTTTGCGTTTATTTCTGAATGAAGAGCATCCTCCGCATTTATATTTAGCTTGCGAGCAAGGCATACCATGGCAAGAAGGATTCTTCCAAGATTTTTTCCCCTTTCTTCTGGGTGGTCATTGTCCAACAGATCTTTTATTCTGCCCATTCTTTCTGTAATAAAAGATACAAGTCCCGTCACTTCATCAGATGGGCACGTAATTTTCCATGCTCTTCCTGCCAAACGGTGAGCCCTCATTAAGGCTGGCAAATTTCTCGGAATATCAAGCTTCTTGCTGTTTTTTTCTTCTTTTTTTAACCGTTCCCAGTTCTTTTTAACTTCTTCTGCTGACTTCGCACTTTGATTTCCGAACACATGGGGGTGCCGGTGTATCATCTTGGAAGCGGCTTTTCTGAGCACGTCTTCGATGGTAAATTTTCCATCCTGTTGAAAAAGATAAGCCATGAAAAGGCTCATGAAAATCAAATCCCCAAGCTCTTCCATAATTCCTGGGATGTTATTTTTTTCCACCTCTGACACCGCCTCATAAGCTTCTTCCACAAGGTAACGCTTCACAGTTTCAGGTGTTTGTTCCCTGTCCCACGGGCACCCCCCTTCACCCCGGAGAGCCTCAATTATTTCGATGAGTTTTTCGAACTCGTTTCCCAAGCTCATAGCCTATCAACCTTACCTGTAGACCAAGGCCTTTCTAAGCCCCGGACAGTAGTCAGCGCTCTTCACTTTCCTCATGTGTTCCTTCTTGTACCAGTAATCGAGTAGTTGTTTCCTTTTCTTTTCGAAAAGATCTTTTACCTTTCTAGGTGTGGCCCTGATTATTAAGCTCGCTCCAACCTGCACATATGGTGTTAACCTTGAATCTCTCAGAATAGAACTCCGGGGAGGTAAAAACAGGGTTAGAACAGAGATAAGTATTACGGCCACCAATACCGTTTTGAGTAAGCCTATTGATCCTCCCAGAACTCTATCGGCCCACACAAGGGGAGTCTTTTGGAACATTCTGCTGAACAGAAACCCGATAAAAGCAAAAACACCCCATATGACAAAAAATAGTACAGCGTAAACGGTTAGATCCGGGTACGGCCATCGGGGGATTTTATCCGCCAGGTTTCTTGCAAGAAAACCATAATAATGGGAAGCACCCCAGAAACCTGCCACAATGCCTGCAATGGATGAAATCTGCCTTGTGGCTCCAATCCATATCCCACGCACAACAAACACAACCAGCAGAGCTATGATTACGTAGTCTAAAAAATTCATTCACCTGCCCCCGCTAATGATAAAACCGGTTAACTCAATGAGTCCTGGAAATTACCGAATAGTAGTCGTCCCTTTCCAAGAGATCAAACTTTAGTTTCCCAATTTTTCTCCCGTGGGAAATTAAGTTAAGGAGTACCCCGCCCTGTTCAACGCAATTGGCCAGTGCAATCCCCACCAGACGGTCATCTTTAAGCACCAGTTTCTTATATTTTTTCGAGAGGCGATCAAATCTGCTCAATATTTCGTATTTTCCAGAACTAGGGGGATTTACGATTCCACCGGACATAAAATCGAGGTCAAATATTCTTATTACGTTTCTCCCCAGGCTCCCGGGATACCTGGTTCTTAGGCCCACCATGTTAAAAGCGGCTATTTTCCCCTGTTCCACGGCAACGGGCCATATGGCATTAATCCTGTTTTCAGCCCATACCATGTCGGGGGCTTCTGCAACATCTCCTGCGGCATAAATTCCCGAAATATTGCTCTCCAAGAAATCATTTACCACTACTCCTCTGTTTATCTCAACTCCAGACTCCTTAAGGAATCCTACGACGGGTTTGACCCCTTTTGCAACCACAACGAGATCAAATTCAACGAAACTGCTATCATTTAGCAATGCTCCACAAACCTTACCTCTATTCCCCTCAAACTTTTTAACGGACTTACCAACTTCCACTTTCAAACCATGGTTTTCAAGGGTCTCTTTAATCAATTTGCCGCTTCTTTCATCCGCCACCTGAGACAGCGGATAAGGGGAAGTGATGAAAATTGATACGTCGATTCCCCTTTTGAGAAGCCCGTAGGCAGCTTTAAAACCAACAAGCCCACCCCCGAGTACCGCCGCTTTTTTTGCTCCGCTTAGGCAACTCTCAACAATCCCAAATGCGTCACCGATATTTCTCAACACAAAAATATTTCTTAAATCCCTGCCTTCAACGTCCATCATTCTTGGATCGGCGCCAGTAGCTACCAGCAACCTATCCCACCGGAGAAATTCCCCGGAAGCTAGAAAGACTTGCCGTTTTTCGATATCTACCTTCTCTACGCTTTTTCCGAGGTAGACGTCGATTTTTAGTTTTTCATAAAAATCACTGGAACGAATTATGATATCGTTACGATCCAGTTCACCGGAGACCAAGTAACTTATAAGCGGACGGGAATAAGGAATAGTTTCTTCCCTGGACACCACTGTGATGCTACACTCGGCATCGATTTTTCTTATGGTCTCTGCGGCAGATGTTCCAGCAATGCCATTACCAATAATCAAATACCTCATTTTTTGACATCTCCACTTAGCTTTAACGTCAAATCTTTCTTGATCTGATAAGCTTTTTCATTCAATATCAAGATTTCAGAAATGAGAGAAAATGTTAAGCTTCCATTTGCGGTTAATTTACCAGACGCGAGTTTACTTTGAAAGAGTTGAATAAAAAATTACCCATACCTAAACATGTTTCCTCTCTTGTAGCAAAGATCGAGGCGCGTGGCTACATGGCATTTATCGTGGGAGGGGCAGTGCGAGACCTTCTGCTTGGAAGAAGGCCCGAAGATTGGGACATAGCTACAGATGCTTCCCCATCTGAGCTTACCAAGATATTCCCACGAGTCATACCTACCGGGATAAAACATGGCACCGTTTCAGTTCTGCTTAATAATAAGACCATTGAAGTGACACAATTCAGGGCTGGCGGTCATTTATCTGGTAAACTTAAAGAAGATTTAAGACATCGTGATTTTACCATTAACGCTATGGCATACAACCCGTCGACTCATAAAATTATTGATCCGTGGGGGGGAATGGCAGATCTTGAAAAGGGAATTATTAGAGGTGTAGAAAATCCAGCGAAGCGTTTTGAGGAAGATCCCTTGAGAGTCCTCAGGGCGATAAGGTTGGCCGCCTCTTTTAATTTCAAAATAGATAATGAAACATTTAAGACAATACCCCGTTATGCCCGAAGGTTAAAAAATGTCTCTGTTGAGAGAATACGTGAGGAATTCCTTAAGATGCTCGAGACAGAAAGGCCTTCAGAAGCCGTGGAAACCTGTCATAAACTCGAAATACTTGAAGTTATTTTGCCCGAACTCCTTGAAGGCCACGGGATGCGCCAGAACCGTTACCACGTTTACGATGTCTACTGGCATTCTCTTGTGACCATAAACTATCTTCCGAAAAACGCCTTCAAAAGATGGGTTGGGCTGCTCCACGACATAGGTAAACCTAGATGCAGGACAATAAAAAATGGGGTCTGTCACTTTTATGGCCACGCCAAGGTTAGCGCGAAAATGGCACGAGAAATAATGTCAAGGTGGAGATTTAGTAATGCAGAAATAGAGAAAGCGGAGAAATTAATAGCTAATCACATGCTTCATAATTTCAAGCTCTGGAAGGCGTCCGCTTTCAGGCGCCTGGTTATAAGAGTTGGCAAGGAAAACATTGAAGATCTTCTTGAATTGTGGAAAGCAGATAGACTTGCTCATGGCACCGAACCACCTGAAAAAGTGGAAGATGATTTCAGGCTTTTGAACCAGCAAATCAAGAGAACCCTGGAAACTTTTGACGTGTTTTCAGTTAAAGATTTGGCGATAGGTGGCAAGGAAATTATGGAAATAACAGGACTTTCTCCTGGACCTGCTGTGGGCCAGGTTCTTCGGCGACTCATGGATGAAGTTATTAAAGATCCCCAAAAAAATACTCCAGATACCTTGAAGGACATTGTTCGTAAAATTGGGAAAGATTATGAGGGACGTCATACTAAGCAGCACAGGCTGGGTAGTTGAGAGAAGCAAACACGTAAAGATTAAAGAAGGCAACGTGTCCACTCTTTTGGACAAGTATGTGGATAGATTGGGCAAGAAACACCCGGAAGAAAAAGAACTCTTCCCTTTTCTCCAAGACAATGAACTGGCAGAATGGTTATTCGTAGTTGAAATTTTGAACCATTGTTTTTGGCCTGATCCCGGAAAACCTAGGTGGGAAATCGAGTATAAGGGGAAGTGGTATTCCGGATATTGGGCTCTTGAGGCCAGTCTTCTAAGAGCTTTACAGCAATATAGAATGCCGGTCCACAAAGCCGAATTTCTAGCCGGCTTAAATACGGAGGACTTAAAGAATATCTTCTCAGGGAGAGGCGAAATACCGCTCTTTAAGGAACGCCTGGAAAATCTAAAAGAAGCCGGGGAAATACTTCTGGAACGATGGGAGGGGAGCATTACTAATGTTATAGAAGAAGCTGGAGGTTCCGCTTTAAAACTTGTGGAGTTATTGAAAGATAATTTTTGGAGTTTCAAGGACGAGGCCAAGTATCTGGGGAATAAGGTCTATTTCTATAAAAGAGCCCAGATATTTCCAGCCGATCTTCATGCCAAGCTCGGAGGAAAATCATGGGGGCGCTTCCGAGACGTAAATATGCTAACAGCCTTTGCCGACTATAAGCTACCCCAGGTGTTAAGACACCTTGGTATCATGGAATACGACTCCTACCTTGCAGGTAAAATTGACAGTTTTCAGTTTCTAACGGCAGGGAGTGAAGAAGAAATAGAAATAAGGGCAGCCACGATACAGGCTTGCGAGTTGATAAGGAGGAAAGCGCAAACTGAGAAAGGGTTGCAACTAACAAGTTTAGATGTAGACCAATGGCTTTGGAGCCTTGGGCAGGAAAACGCTTTTAGAAGATACCCCTACCACCGAACAAGAACCATTTATTATTAAGAAACCTCTCCTTAAATACTCCAATATTTAAGGACCATTCTCACGTCATGCTAGCCCCGTGATCTAGTCAGGGGCAGGCTTTGATTCCGCATCTAAATAAACGGTGACATGTATCTTCTCTACGATTCACTCCGGCTGTAATGACAAATCTTGAATTGTTCCTGTCCTACTCCTTTAACTAATCAACCCTCGCCTTCTAAGACGAGGGTTGTTTGGTGCGAAAAGAAATAAGCCTCATCACAACTGAAAAAGGGGCTACACGGCCCCTTTTGATTCATAATGGAAGTACCCTTGATTCGGCTGTCTAAATACTCTTTCTGTATCCGATGTACTGGTAGATATCGCTCATGATACTTTCATAATCGCTCCTGATTCTTTCATAAATGCGAGCGTTTTCGATGGCGATTGCTCCCATTTCCGCCAGGGAAGAGACGAAATCTATTTCCTGTTGGGTAAAATCCCTCGGTTCGCCTGTGTACATCCTGAGCACACCAATTACCTTGCCCTTTATTATCATGGGAATCGAAACAATAGTAAAAATCCCCTCTTTCTTCGCTTCTTCCGGATACTGGGTTCGTGGATCTTCCTGCGCGTTCTTAATTATTACCGGCTTCCCCGTCATGGCATCCGCAATACTTTTGTCTGCATCAACAGGGCCCTTTTTGATGTAAAATTCGCTCAAGCCGTGAGATGCCACAAGCTCCAAGACCTTCGCTTTTTCGTCAAGTAACCGAACAGCGCACGCCTTGAGATCCATCACTTCGGCAACCTGGGTAACTATCATATTGAGAACTTCATTCACGGCAAGAGTGGAAGTAACCGCTTTACTCACCTGCTGGAAGCTTTTTAAGAATTTCCTTTCTTGAGAAACTATTTGCTCATGAATCTTCGCATTCTGGATCGCGATAGCTCCCTGTTCTGCCAAGCCGATTACGAAGTTGAGCTCGTCATCACTGAAATTTCTCGGTTCCGATGTGTAAAGCCTCATAACACCAATGATTCTATCTTTAAATCGAAGAGGCACAGAAACGATGGTCTTTATTCCTTCTTTTGCCGACACTTCCTTGTACTGTGATCCCGGGTCCTCGGTCACATCATAAACCGAAACGGTTTTCCCCTTCATGGCGTCGACGATACTCTGGTCTGCATCCACGGGTCCTTTATTAATGTATTTTTCACTCAAACCATGTGAAGCAACCATTTCCAACCTGTTTGTTTCCGGATTCAACAGCCGAATAGCGCATGCCTTTAGATTCATAAGTTCTTTAACATGCGTTACCAACAAATCCAGTACTTCCGGCAAAGAAAGAGTGGACGTGATTGCTTTGCTGATATCCTGGTAAGCTTTTAGGTACTCCCTGTATTTGTCGTCCGTCATTACCATTCCTCCTAAAAAATTTTCGCCCGGGGCTCGAAAAGGGGCAATTCGGTGGAGAACCTCCAACCTACTTGCATCGTATTAATAAGACTTAGGATTTGATAGATTCAATTATATAAGTCGTCGACTGTGGTTAAGTCAAGAACAAAAATCAGGATTATCCCTACATCATGAAGCCTAACCTGCTCCGGGAAATCTTTCAACACGTTGGGGATCTCTTGGGTCTGCTTTTCACTTAGGCACGCGCAACAAAAATAAAATTGTTCTTCAAGAACCCTATTGCATTTTTGCGATTTTATGCTTGACATCATTGAGCTCATTAGCTTTATTCTACGTCTCTAACCCCAGGAGATGATCCAGGACTTTCATAAGTCCCGGAACGGTATTAAAATTTTTCACATTCTTAACGTCAACCCACCGGAATTCATCATTTTCCCAGTTAAGTACCAACCTTTCTTTATTAATTATCTCCCCAAGGAAGGGGTGTACCTTCCACTCGATATCTTTTTGAGCATCCACCACGCTCACAGGGCTCGATGATCTGAGCAGTTTTATGTCAGAATTCCTCAAACCTAGTTCTTCCTTGATTTCCCTGTAAACCTGCTCCACAGGGTCCCCCTCAAGGTATCCACTCACGGCACCCCATTTTCCGGGATAAGATCTCAACGTGGAGGACCTTCTCAGCAGCAAAACTTTCCCTTCATAAAATAAAAAGCACGTAATAATCGGAATCGTTTTCAAGTTTTTATCCTCTCGCTCATCTCAAGCATCACAAACAAGCTTGCTAATCGTGCTCATATACATTATTTTGGTATTTATCAAGCTCACTTTTAAATCACAACAGCGCCTACAATATGTTACATAGGTGATAGGAGTTATCATATGGTTTTTGATTTGGATTTTGGCGATATATTAAAGGAAAATATGAGGTATGATGGTGAATTCTCTGATATATTCGCAGAGCACACTCATACGTCGTCTATAGTGTACGAAGAAAACAGGTTGGAGAAGGTCATAAGCGGCATTGATACGGGTGTTGGTATACGCACTATATTTAACAAGCACACCGCTTATGGCTACACGAATGATCTTTCGAAGAAGTCACTTGTAGAACTTGCCCACGTGGTTGGAAAGGCTTCTGGGGAAGGTAAGTCGATTCCTGACATTGATTTACGAAAGAAGAATATTGATCTCGGTTTTAGAATAAAGCTGATCCCCGAGCAAGTTCCAATAGAGAAAAAGGTAGAAGTCGTGAAACGGGCTAACGAAGTAGCCTGGAAATATGACTCTAGGGTCAAACAGGTAAAAGTTGTATACCAGGACAGGGTCCAGGTGATCACCGTCGCAAATTCCGAAGGGATACTGGCTGAGGAAAAAAGATACGGCATCTTATTTGCTGTGCAGGTGGTGGTGGCGAAGGATGATGTTATACAAACGGGCTATGAACCGGTGGGGGGATTCCTGGGATTTGAACTTTTTGAAGAAAATCCCCCTGAAGAAATAGCGGAAAAGGCTGCGAGGAGAGCAATCTTAATGCTTGAATCTCCCAAGGCTCCAGCGGGCAAAATGCCGGTGATACTGGACAGCGAAGCGGGGGGAACAATGATACATGAAGCTGTGGGGCATGGCTTGGAAGCTGACCTGGCCCAGGAAGGTCTTTCAGTATATTCCGGAAAAATTGGAGAAGAAGTCGCATCTAAGCTCATAACAGTGATAGACGATGCCACGATTCCTTTTAAAAGGGGCTCATACGGAATAGACGATGAAGGCACACCATCGAGGCGTAACGTGCTGGTCGAAAACGGGATTCTAAAAGGTTATCTGTATGACCGCCTCACAGCGCTTAAAGATGGCTGTGAATCGACTGGAAATGGCCGCAGGGAATCATATCGATATCGCCCTATACCACGGATGAGCAATACCTATATTGCTCCCGGAGAAAGCAATCCAGCAGCTATATTAAAAGAAACCGACCGGGGGTTATTCGTGAAAAAAATGGGTGGAGGACAGGTAGACACCGTCAGCGGAAATTTCGTTTTCGAAGTTTCAGAAGGCTATAGGATTGAGAACGGCGAACTGGGTGAACCAGTTAGGGGAGCACTTCTAACCGGGAATGGTCCCGAGGTTTTAAGGATAATTGACCGGGTAGGAAATGATCTCGGATTCGCCATCGGGACCTGTGGCAAGGACGGACAAGGTGTTCCCGTCTCCGATGCTCAACCTACTCTTAGGATACCCGAGATTGTTGTGGGTGGAGAGAACCCGACGGAGTAAAAAAATCAAAGCTTCACTCCACAGCGGAAGTATAGGAAACTGTAATTAATCACCCAAATAACCCTGGACCACTCGCAAATCATACTGGTCCCATTATTAACGGAAGTGGATTTCGGCTCTACGCTTTGCTTCGGCTGGAATGACGTATTCTAACTTGTGCTCGTCCCACTTATTATATTGTTCGCTAGTTCTAGAAATCCGAATTTATCAGAGTTTCCCATATCATAGTAAAGCTGAGATAGGAAGGTGAGAAGAATCAATGTATTCTCTTCGTAAAACTTTTTTCGAGGGCGCTATCGGGTAAAAACTTGGCAATGGCTCTTAGCGCTCTGTTGATTGCCCCTTCGATGTTTTCCACGTCCGACACGTTTAACTTGTCTATATCCAGGTTGTCCAGAGTGCATTGCAAGGTATCAAAATGTTCCTGTATATCAGACCTGATTGAATTTTCAGCAAGCAGTTTCTTCACTTGTGACACAGTCTGAGAACAACTGTCGATTCTCAGCGCGAGTTCTTTTCTTGTATCATCATTCTTCTTTGACACTTGATTTCCGTCCGAAGAGCATTTGCTATCAGATCTTACCAAGTTCCCTAAGGCAGTCATTGAATGCTTTATAAAATCTTTCATTCTCTCTAAGTCCACGATTCAACAGTATGGCAAACTTATTCAGGTCACGGTAATTAACTATCATATTTGTGCTGAGAATGAAAGCGGCTAAATTGTCAAAGGTTCGCAGCTCTTCGCTTAGCAGTATAAGAAATATGTTGCGCCTCTGGTACATTGGCATTGGCTGTAGGTAGTGCAATATTGTATTTTTTTCCAGTTTCTCTCCGCAAAAAGATTCGTCGAGGATAACAACGTCATATTGGTTATACCTAAGCCTGCTAAGCCCCATTTTTACCGTATCGGCAATGCTCATGTGCATGTCTAGGTCTTCAAGGGCCCCCTTGACACGTTCCAGCCTAACTGTGTCACTTATACAAAGAAGGGCTACCTTTTTTTCACCTTCGTAGTATTCAAAAGGTGACTCATCATCGTCATCAGAACCTGATACACTTATCCCTGACGTCTCCTCTCCGTCATCTATCCCCAGTTCCTCCGTGATCCCCTCTTCCAGGAAGGGATCCTCTTCCAACTCAGGCGGCTCGATCCTAATCTTGTTCTGGCATTTAGGGCAGATAATCCTGACTACCTTTTTTTTGGGTATTTTCTCATCCGCGATTTCAAACTTGGCATTACAACCGTCGCACTTGATCCGCACTTAAAACTCCTTTTAACATTCGTCTTTAGCGAGGTATTTTCCGCTTGTAATCGTGATCGATTCTGAGACCCTCGATATCGGTGGTCTTTTCACCTCTTTGAGCTTTAATCCAGTCAATACCTCTCTTAACAATGGCCCTCTTGCTTGCATACGCTAGAGCCGTTTCTTCGGTCACGAGTCCCTCCTCGTAGGCCTTAACAAGGGACATATCGAAAGTACACCATCCGAAGGGTTCCCTCGATTCGATAATTTCATAAAAGGTCTTACCTTCTGACTCTCCGTGCAGGATGCTTTCTTTCACCCGCAAGTTGGTACCCATTATTTCGAAGACAGCCACGCGTCCACCACCCACCCTTGGTACCAGTCGCTGAGAGATTATCCACTTGAGACTATCTGCAAGCCTAATACGAATTATTTGTTCCTCGTCGGTATCGAACATGCCGATGAGCCTGTTTATGGTTTGTCCGGCATCTATTGTATGGAGGGTGGTAAAAACGAGGTGGCCGGTTTCAGCAGCACTTAGTCCGATTTCCACAGTTTCCCTGTCACGCATCTCTCCCACGAGTATGACTTTTGGTGCCTGCCTTAAGGCTGCCCGGAGACCGCTTGCGAAGGAATCGAAATCGAGTCCCAATTCGCGTTGATTAAAGGTAGACTTTCGGTGCTCGTGGACGTATTCCACGGGATCTTCAAGGGTAACGATGTGGACGGGAAAGTGATTGTTTATTTCATCTAGGATACAGGCCAGAGAGGTTGTTTTTCCGCTTCCGGTAGCACCGGTGACAAATACGATTCCGTTTTTCTCTTTCGCAATCTCGCGAAATATTTCGGGCAATCTAAGTTCTTCAATAGTGGGAATCCTGGTTGGGAGCTGTCTCATCACCACCGAAAATGTTCCCCTTTGAGAGAAAACATTTACTCGAAACCTGGCCCTACCGGCCAGATGGTACGAAAGGTCGCACGATCCGTGAACCAGTAAATTCTTTATATTTCTCTTGTCGGAACCAATGAGGTTCAGAGCAATTGTTTCTGTTTGAAAGGGTGTTAGTTGAAGGATTCCAAGATCCTTGTAAACTTCTTTCAATTCACCGTCCACCTCCGCCTGCAAAGTTTTTCCCACGGTAAAATTGCAATCTGACAGATGAGGATATTCCATTATCATCTTGGTGAGTATGTGTTCTAGTTCTCTTCGTCTCATTGCTTCCTCTTCCCAATTCTAATAAAAAAGCCCTGAACCCCAAATCACCCTAAACTTCTGTGAAATCTACAGGAGGTGCGGAAATATAGGGTTTGAACTTTTCCTTGTCCACGCACTTCATGTATGCTTCATCGCCACTGATAATACCCGCTTTCAAGAGATCCATGATAGCATCGTCAAGTGTCTGCATACCGTATTTTTTCCCGGTCTGAATTGCAGAGGGGAGTTGGAACGTTTTTCCTTCTCTGATTAGGGCCCTCACTGCGTGGGTAGCAATAAGGATTTCAAGCACTGCCACTCGTCCGGGCTGGTCAATTCTCTTAAATAAGGCTTGGGAGACAACAGCTCTAAGTCCATCTGCAAGGGAGGATCGAATCTGCCCTTGTTCTTCATGGGGGAATACCTCAATAATCCTGTCCACCGTTTTTGCAGCGTTTGTAGTGTGAACGGTACTAAAAACAAGGTGACCCGTTTCCGACGCTTCAATGGCAAGTCTGATGGTTTCTAGGTCCCTCATTTCACCTACCAGGATTATGTCCGGGTCTTCACGGAGAGCCCCGCGAAGTGCCGCAGCAAACGACCTCGTGTGTGTATGAACTTCTCGATGGTTAACCAAGCATCCCTGACTCTTGTGAACAAACTCTATCGGGTCTTCAATTGTTATAATATGGTCTTTCCGCTTTCTGTTCGCTTCATCAATTATGGCTGCCAGCGTTGTCGATTTACCACTTCCCGTGGGGCCGGTTACAAGCACAAGGCCGCGGGGGAGCATAGCAAGTTTCGAGATCACTGGCGGCAGCCCGAGCTGTTCAACAGTCATTATTTTGCTTGGAATTTCCCTGAAAACAGCACCGATACCGTTTTTCTGCTGAAAAAAGTTGACCCTGTAACGTGCCAGTCCTGGTATTTCATATGAGAAATCGAGGTCCCCGGTTTCTTCAAAGACCTTAATTTTTTCTTCCGGGGTAATTTCATAAAGCATTGTTTTAAGCTCATCGTCATCCAGAACCTTGTACTTTACCCTCTCAAGGTCCCCTCGAATCCTCAGAATCGGCTGGGAACCGGCAACTAGGTGAAGGTCTGATGCTTGATGTTCATGCATTAGTTTAAAGAAGGCATCAATTCTTGCCATGCAGTTTACCCTCCTGGATTTCTTTTAGGATTTATCTGGGTATCATTTTACGTTTTTCTACCGGATAAAATTAATATTTATCGAGGGACAGACACCAATAAACCTGGACAAACATATAGTCGCATAAACATTTTATAGTATTGGGGATTCTTTTTTGTCAAACAAAAGTGCCCTGAGGATGGTAAACGTCTATTCAAACGCTAATAAACTCCATATCGGGTAGGATTAACATTGTGAGGGTGTTTCCGTAAACAGCCCCGGTATCTATTCCAATCTTCTTAAATCCTATAAAAGGGTACAAAAAGGGAGTATGTCCAAATACCACTGTTTTTCCAAAATCGTAACTCGAATAGATAAACTCTTCTCTTATCCATAGCAAGTCTTCTTCACTTTGTTCCTCAATGGAAATGCCGTTCCGAACACCAGCATGAACGAATAAGTAGTCTTCCGTTTCGTGATACAATTTCAGATTTTGGTAAAAATCTAGGTGTACTTGGGGAATTATTATTTCTCCTTCCCTTGCACGGTACTTGTTATAATAGCTGGCCAGCGTTAATTCACCACCATTTTCAAGGTAAAGGAACTGGTTGATGCCCACTAAGAAATCTAGCAACATTTTTTCATGGTTCCCTTTTAGAAAAACGGCGTTATACTCTTTTTTTAGCTGTAACACATAGTCGACTACCTCACACGAATCGAGACCGCGATCGATGTAATCCCCCAAAAATACCAAGGTACCATTACAGAGCTCGGGCTCTATGATTTTTACCAGATTGACAAGCTTGTCAAAACAACCGTGAATGTCAGATATAACGAAAAACTTCTCTCCAGACTTCATACCCATATTCTTCCTAACCAGCATTGATGTGACCAGATTGGGTCCGTCGCAACACACAACGAAGGTCTCACCGAAGGGTGTTTAGAGCCGTTGGCAAAGGAGACCTTCATACAGGTGCATTGAAAAATTGAGAAGGCACTTTGCGGTAGGGATAATTCGTACATGTCAGTCAAGACGTTCTAACCCCGCTTCAGTCGCCCATTGAACAGCCATGATGTACTCTTTTCTCGTAATCGGCCTTGCTATTTCCTTGTATTCAAAGGCCTTACCACACGGTCGGTACTGGTTCATTATATTCACATAGGTATCCTTAGATATTTCTTTCGCTATAAAGTTAAGTATTTCTCTGGTGCCAGCGACATTGTCGGGCATAACAAGGTGCCGAACTAGCAGACCCCTGGTGGCAATACCTCTAGAATTAAGTTGTAGATCTCCCACCTGCCTGTGCATCTCCCTCAGCGCCTTTCTTGCCTTCTCGGGATAGTCCGGAGCCTTGCAATAACGCTTCGCCTTATCAGCATCCCAGAACTTGAAATCGGGCATGTAAATATCGAATATACCTTCAAGTAACCTGAGGGTTGATACTTCTTCGTATCCGCTACAGTTATACACGAGAGGTACCTTGAGCCCTGAAGGTATGGCTTTAAGAAGGGCTGCAAGTATCTGGGGAACAACGTGAGTTGGTGTAACGAAATTTATGTTATGGCAGCCTTGTTTTTGAAGGTCTATCATCATGCCTGCCATTACCTCGGGTGTAACCTGGTAACCCTGCCCAAGGTGGCTAATCTCGTAGTTCTGGCAAAAGACGCACAATAAACTGCAGTTAGTTAAAAAAATTGTTCCTGAACCGGAATATCCAACCAGGGGTCTCTCCTCTCCAAAATGCGGACCGTAACTGGAAATTTCTGCCTGTGCACCCGTTTTACAAACCCCCATTTCTCCTCCAAACCTGTTCACACCGCATTTCCTAGGACACAGCGAGCACTCCCTGAGAATTTCTCTAGCCTGCTCAACTCGTTCCTCTAACAATCCTTTCTCATACGTTTCCAGATATAAAGGGTCCATTTTCTCTCAATCAACCAGTCCGGATTCAGATTCCAGTTTTTCTTCCCTGGGGAAGAATCTATAATAAAAGAATACACTAATGATCATCGGAATTAAATAGTAAGCAATCCGATAAATAATAACAGCGGCCAAGGCATTTTCATAAGATACTCCCATCAGGGCAAAAGAACCCGCCATAGCACCTTCCATGATCCCTAGAGATGCGGGTACTACCGAAAAAAGACTTGTAAATATGTTAACAGAAAAACCAATTATCAAAATCTTAAAACTCAACGGATAACCCACTGCTACAAAAGACAATTCAAGACAAAGAATCATTAGGCCCCAATCAAGGGCGGCATAAAGACAGGGTTTCCACAGGTTTCTTACGTTCTCTACAAGCATTTGCATCCCTTGGTCAAAGGATGCAAAAAATTCGTCAGCTTTTTCTCTGTCAAGCCGCCATCTTCTCGTAAGTCTGAATTGAGTTGCCTTTTCCCACAACTTGGAACCGATGCGATAAAAAGATTGCCTGAATTTCCTGTCTAGCATTATCTTTATCGTAACCCAGGTTAGCAGAAAAGCGATTATGAGAACCAGGATACCGAATTGCAGCTCATAAGCGCTCATCTTCACGTAGCTAAAAGAGTAATAAAATCCAAGAAAAACAAAAAGTACGGCTATAGTGTTGGTAAGAAAACCATGCAGAATTGAAACCGAGAGTGTTTTACTCGGAAGAACATTTTCCTTGGCAAGCATGTATATCTTGGCTGCAAGCCCGCTCAAACCAGCAAAGGCAACAAGGTAGTTGACCGAACAGGAAAGAAGCGCTATCTCGAACACGTCTTTAAAAGGGAGTTTCTCTTTCAGAACGATCAGTATGTAATACATCACTGCAGCAATGCAGCAGTAGCTAGCTAGGCTTGCCCCAACACAAAGAGCCAACCATACTATATTTGCCTCTGATAAGATATTTTCCAGTTGGTGTATGTCTGCAAAAGAAACTACGAGAACAAGGAGAACCAGTCCTACCAACAGTGAAATAATAACCCTTTTTCGCTTCAAAATTGCCTTCATAAAGGCGAAAATACATTAAATTTTGGAGTTATTCAACTTCTCTGTTGATAATTTTGAAGGTTCTCAACCGCCCGGCGAAAATAGACGAACTCCCACTGCGCTACGCGTTACAACTAAGCATGAAAACGCATCCTACTTTAGCTAATACTTGCCAGGGTAGTGGAATGAGCATTTTCGCCAATCAGGATCTAATGATCGGCGAAAAAGATACCTGTCTGTGAACTCTATGGCTCTGTGGTATATTAAAAAAGAAAGAAGGGCACAAACCTTACATAACATTTAAGCATGCAATAATTTCAATCGGTTACAGTAGTTATCGTAAAAACATGTACTCCTGTTATTCGGAAACAGCTCCGATTATCTGGGGCTAGCAGGCAGAAGAGCCTGCCAGGAAATACGAGGTCTAGGGATAAGGAAAGGTAAAACTGACCAAATAGAAATCAGAAACCATACCATTTTGTGATTTTTTCCGGGGAAGTTCTGGTACTTCTAAACCGGTTTGCAGGAGCCTCCGGATCCGGATACCCGATAGCAATTCCCAGAACTAACTTTTTTTCCGAGGGTAAATCTATCAGCTCTCTAATTACATCGGGGTAATGTACCGCTGCTGCCATTATACAGGTTCCAAGGCCATACTTTAGGGCTGCCAGGCATATATTTTGAGTCACAGACCCCACATCCAGAGTTGCATAATGAGCCACGAGGGCTCCGTCGATGTAAACGTATATAACACATGGGGCTCCGTAAAAACGCTGCATGTTCAAGTAGTGCTTCTCTCTGGCTTCCCTGTCTCCCCGTTTAATCCCCATGGTGGTAAAAAGCGCTTTGCCAACAGTTATGTACCTGGCCCTATACACATCCGGCCACTTTTCCGGCATTTCAAGATCCGGATTTGGTTTTTCCCCGGATAACAGTTTTCGCTGGTTCCTGGCTCCAATTTGCTTTACAAGATCACCGTTTACCACCGCAAATTCCCACGGTTGAGTATTTCCCCACGAGGGAGCCCATACAGCACAAGCCAGAATTTCTTCAATAACTTCCTTCTTCACAGGCTTATCGAGGAATGCCCTGATACTTTTCCTGCTCTTAATCGCTTCAATCACATCCATAATCTTTTGCTCCCCCCCCACAGAATACTTAACATCTAACCCTTACTCTTTCGTCAATATTCTGACATCAATCTTTCCCTCAAGCATTTTTTTGAACTTTTCCGCATCCTCCTCAGAGCCGACAATGCTACCATAATGCATGGGAATGGCAATCCTGGGGTTTATTTTCAAGGCTGCTTCCACCGCTTCTTCAGCAGTCATTACGTAAGTCCCAGATACCGGGAGAAGCGCTATATCGGCACGAATGTTTCCCATCTCTTCTATTAAATCGGTATCTCCCGCATGGTAAATTGACACTCCATCGATGGTAACAAGGAAAGAAAGCATTCCCGAAGACCTGGGATGAAACTGCTTATTAGTATTGTACGCAGGGTGGACCTCTATCTTGATGTTTCCCACCGTAATTGAATCCCCGGGCTTTACCACTCTTACATCCCCCTTTAACTTTTGGGCGGATTTGGAATCGGTGATAATTGTAGTGTCACTTTTCTGAATTTTTCGGACATCTTCAGGGGAACAATGATCGAAATGTTCGTGGGTTATAAGGATTATGTCTGCTTTTGGCTTGCCTTTTTTCAATTCGTAAGGGTCAAAGTAAATTACGGGATCCCCGTCGTAGAGAAAACAATCGTGCCCTAGCCAATGCAAATGGTTTAATATCTTTTCCATCATACACCTCCCTCCTTTAACAAAGTTTCCCCAAAGGATCCAACTCCAGGCACGAGGCTGCGCCGGGATTTTTAAGAACGTCAAGGACAGAAATTAGTGAAAGGGACATAGATTTTTTGAGATGTTCGATACTTTTGTGGTGATAGGACAGGTAAGCGAAAACGATGGCACATGAGAAACTCTTCCTGTCCCTTGGGCTACCGCCCATCGTCCTTGCGTAGAGGACTTTTTTGGTCCAGAAAACGGGGAAACGAACATTGGTAAGTAGGCAAAGATTCCGGTCAACCTCCGGGAAAGACTGCCTGAATATTCTTTTAGCCAGTTGCCTGTACTCGTTGGCTATGATTCGATCAAACTGCCACTCCCAAAAGCAATGCTGCCATTTTCTGCTCCTAGAATCCAGCGACATGAAATATGGTAGGCACATGTTGTGAGCAATGGTATCGGCTGCAAGATGTGACAGAAAACCGTATGCATATGCCTTTTCCTGGTCGTTTTTACTCACTTCAAGTAACTTATGCCCTATCTCCCAGGTATGGCATTTTTGTTTTGTACTTTTACCAGTTTTACCGAAAAATATATCTGCACTGAGGCACCCATAGAGATAATAAATAGGATTTTTTTCGAGGATAACAGCAACAGCCGGAACCAGTTCCTGTATATACTTCAAGGCCGAAGCCCCGACGTAAACGTGCATGCCTGGGCCCCAGGCATAGGATGTTCCAGGCAAAACGAACTCAATCACCAACACGACCGCGACGGCAACGATCAAGACCATCTGATTTTACTCCTCGTCTAATAGCTAGATCTTTTTCCTCAACAGTACATACAGCGCCCCGGTTCCGCCATCACATGCTCTGGCCGAACTGAAAGCGAGAACCATTCGCCCTATTCGTCCCTTGCACAACCATGATCTTATGTAATTCTTTATCACCGGTTCCTTGTTGTCCGAATGCAGACCCCTACCATGTACTATCAGCACACAGCGGTAACCCTTTTTGCTAGACTCTTGCAAAAATCGGGCTACTTTGTCCCTGGCTTCCGTTTTATTTAGCCCGTGCAAATCTACAAAATCCTGGTAAGAGTATTCGCCACAGCGAAGCTTATTAAGTATCACCGGGTTGATCCCAGAAACTCCACCCTCAACATATTCGTCCGAAAAGGTGAGATCAAACTTTCCGTAACCAGCTACAAGTTCCGCAAGCCGGGCAAGTGCCTCAGCCTCCTCTTCCTGCACAAACAACCTGGGAGGTTTCGGTTTTGAACTACTGGCAAAACGACGTTTGGTTCGATTTCGCAATGGTACAACATTACTCATTTCTTCTGCAAAAATCCTGCTTTCATCTTCAACGGGATCCGGGCTACCTTCCAACGAACAATTCCATTTTATACCACTCTTGCTCTTTGCCGCTGCAACTTTTTTATCAAGATCTTTGAAAGGCGAATATAAGAGAGGTTTTCTTAACGAAGAGCTCTTTTTGCCCTTCGTCGCTCGGGGGGCTTTTTTTGTCATAATCCCCCTCCATCTGTTATATTAGGGTGAACGCCAACTTTTTTCTTTTATAGCACAGAAGTTTATGTTAGGAAAGTTTTCATGAAACCGGCAGTAATTATAGACACCGATGGAGATTTAGAAAAAATTGTACCCGAACTGGAAAAAAAGAAACTTCTCGGGGTGGATACCGAGTCTGACAGTTATTATTCGTACCAGGATAGGGTGTGTATAATCCAGATATCAACGGACACAGATGACTACATAATTGATACCATCGCCATACATAAGATGGAACCGCTTAAGACAGTATTTGAAAACGAACATATCGAAAAGATTTTCCACGACGGAACAAACGACATTACTGGCCTGAAAGCAGATTTTGGGTTCCACTGTCGAAATATTTTTGACACGGCGATAGCATGGAGGATGATTTCGGGGGAACTCAAGGGCCTTGCTTACTTGCTTGAACTTCATTTTGGGGTTTCTCATAACAAGAAATACCAGAAATGGGACTGGCGAAGAAGACCACTTACAAAGGAACAACTTGAATACGCTCAAATAGATACCCACTACCTAATTAGGCTCCGAAACCTACTTTACAAAAAGTTAGAAGCAAGGAACCTGTTGCGCCAGTTCAAGGAATCGACGAGAAATCTTGAATGGCTTAAAAAAACTCCCAAAAAGTTTAATCCGAACGGATTCTGGCGTCTCAAGGGTGTCCAGAACCTCGACCGTGAAAGTATCGATGTTTTGAAAGCACTTTACAGGTATCGGGAAAGAACCGCCCAAAGATTAAACAAGGCTTCCTTCAGAGTCATTAATGGCGAAGCAATGATCAGGCTGGCAAAACAAAAGCCGAGAACCCTTCAAGAAATCAAGAATGTAAAAGGCCTTCCTAGGCATTTGAAACAACAAGGAGCAAAGGATTTACTAAATATCATAAAAAAGGTCACATCTGACGAGAATTGATATCTAGCACAACATTTTCAAGGGAGATTCGCCAGGGAAATGGGTTTTTTTGATTGCATACACAAAATAGCCGAAGAAAGGATAAAAGAAGCGCTAGACAGAGGTGAATTCGATAATCTTCCTGGGGCCGGAAAGCCCATTGAGTTTGACGACAGGTACATCGTTCCCGAGGAATTGAGGCTCGCTTACAAGATATTGAAAAATGCTTCATGCTTGCCGCCCGAAATCGAGTTGAAAAAAGAAATACAGACTGTCGAAGAACTGCTTGAAGGTATTGAAGACGAACGTGAAAAATACAGGCAGATAAAAAAATTGAATTTTCTAATCATGAAATTGAACATGGCACGTTCTGTGCCGGTTAACATGGAAGAACAGCAGGTGTACTACGAAAAAATAGTGGATAGGATTTCAGTGAAAAAGAAGAAAAACACCGATTAGTACCAAGGTATGTATGGCTAACTTCCACCCTGATAAACTTGTTGCATCCTTCTTAAATATTTTCGTTCATTTAAAGTGTCACCCAGTGCCCGGTAACAGCAAGCCATGTAGTACAAAACCTCTCTTGTTTCCCGGCAGCGAGACAGGTGGTGCAGCGCGTCGCTAAATCGCTGCAAGTTCATGTAGCTTATTGCAAGACACATGTTCAGCCTGTCATTTCTCTGGAAACTACTTAAGCCCTCCCTTAAAATGGTAATGGAATCTTTAAACAACTTTCTTTTTTGGAGCAGCATGCCTAGCCCCACATAGGCCCTGGCATTGGGATGGTAGCTGAGCGATTTCCTAAAGAGGCGTTCGGCAATTTGATCAGGGTCGGTAATATAGCTGTTCTTAGAATAATCACCGTGACTAAAGGTAAGCCCCAGCCTTGAGAGAAAATCTGCATGCAACGGGTAAAATTCCTTCTCGTCTACCAAGCGAATACTTTCTACAAACTCGGGAAGGTTACCAAAAAACGCCTGTCTTAATCTATTCCCAAAAGCAAGTACCATTTCCCTCGTAAGTGCAGGATCTGTTTCGTGGTACATTATGTCTTCTATTTTTTTAAGCCATATTTCATCGCCCACTTTAAACCTTTTCTTAAAATCTTCGTACAAGTCAGTACCAGGAAAGATATCAAGAATATAGAATATAGCACTCAACGGCTTGATATCTTTTATTAACTTAATACTTTCCTCAATTGTTTCCCGAGATTCTCCTGGTGAACCATAGATAAAATAAGCCCTTGGCATGATTCCATATCTAACCGTCAGTTGAAATGCCTTGAGGACATCGGCTCTTTTAATCTTCTTATTGAGAGTTCTCCGAATCTGTTCGGATCCACTTTCAACGCCGTAACTAACCTGGATGCACCCTGCCCTTCTGAGCCATTTCAAGGTTTCATCATCAACGTAGTTCACCCTCGAAATTGCTACCCATGTTATTTCCAGTTTTCTCTCTATAATAAGCTTACAGATGCGAATAACTCGCTTTTTGTCAATGGTAAAGGTATCGTCTGACACGTAGAAAAAGTTTATTCCCTTTTTGTACTGGAGTTCGAGTTCATCCACGAAATACTCCGGGGAGTGGAAACGAACCCTGCGTTTCCAGAATCGAGGTGACCCACAAAACGAACAATTCCAGGGGCAACCTCTGGTAGAAGAAAGGTGCCTAAAGTTGAAATACTTTGCAGGATGAGGCAATTCGTCCAGGTTTTCAATAAAGTCTCTGTCTTCCGTTCTGAAAGGTTCTCCGTCCTTTCTGAATCCAATACCTTTTATGTTCTCGATCATCTCCCCAGAAGACCCGGAAATGTGGCTAAGGAGTTCCAGGAAAGAATATTCACCCTCACCGATAACGGTGTAGTCAACAACAGGGAAAAATCTAAGGAAATGATCCCATAAAAATGTTGTTCCGATTCCACCGAAAACAACTTTTATGTCAGGATTAAGCTTTTTGCCTATTTCAGCAATTTCAATAGCACCCCAGCGATTTGCATGCAGAACCGAAAAACCAAGCACATCCGGATTCTTTTCGACAAAGGTTTTCTCAATTAGTTTGGGGTTTTCATTTATGTTATACCAATTCAATATTTCCACGTCGTAGCCCTTTTCTTTTAAAACCGCTCCCACATAATACAAGCCAATAGGTACAACGCTTATGTCATCTTCCTGGAGCCGTCTTTCAAGGCAATAAGGGTTTATCAATAAAATCTTCACTTTCTTAACTATTCCCTCCTTACATAAGATTTCCTGTTATGAACTGAAATTACCAGATAATAAATTGGGGTTCGAGCGATTTTTAAACTTTATCCCAAATGTTTAGCAGGGATTCAATTCTTGGGTTAAATTATACATAAGCTGCAAAGGAGATCTCACAAAACCGGATCTTTTCAATATAACGCTATTGACACAGACAGATTCTTTCTTTAAACACTTGGAAACTGTGATATTCCTTTGTGCTGTTACTGTTAACTTATTATTTTACCAGACTACAGGAGCTTCAGACATGGAAAGTGAAGCTGGCAACGGAAAAGCTGGAAAAAAGGGGACTTCGGAATCAAAAGGAAGAGAGAGCAAGGATTTCATTAGGGCCATAATTGAGGAAGATCTAAGAACCAACAAGTATGGAGGGCGAGTACACACTAGGTTTCCACCGGAACCAAACGGCTACCTCCACATAGGGCATGCAAAGTCCATTTGCCTGAATTTTGGAATTGCTGAGGAATACAACGGGCTGTGCAACCTTAGATTTGATGATACCAATCCGAGCAAGGAGGATGTTGAGTATGTCAACTCGATAATCGAAGATGTCCGCTGGCTTGGATATGACTGGGGTGACAGGCTTTATTACGCTTCCGATTACTTTGAACAACTCTATGAGTATGCCATAGAATTAATAAAGATGGGAAAGGCATACGTGTGCGACCTTAGCCCTGAAGAGATCAGGCAGTATAGGGGAACTCTCACGGAACCTGGTAAAGAAAGTCCTTACAGAAACAGGTCGGTGGAAGAAAACTTGGATCTTTTCAGGAGAATGAGGGCGGGAGAATTTCCAGATGGATCACGGGTGTTGCGAGCCAAAATAGACATGTCTTCACCCAATCTCAACATGCGTGATCCTGTAATGTACAGAATATTACGTGCTGAACATCATCGAACAGGTAACAAGTGGTGCATATATCCATTGTATGATTTTACGCATTGTTTGTCCGACTCTATTGAACGAATTACACATTCTATTTGCACCCTGGAATTCGAGGATCATCGACCCCTTTATGACTGGTTTCTCGATCAGCTCGGTGTCTATCATCCACAGCAGATTGAATTTGCAAGGCTTAACCTTAGCTATACGGTTTTGAGCAAGCGGAAATTAACGGAACTTGTAAACGGCGGATACGTAGACGGGTGGGATGACCCGAGGATGCCAACCCTTGCGGGACTGCGAAGGCGTGGTTATACGCCGGAATCGATACGCGATTTCTGCGACAGGATCGGGGTGGCAAAAAGGGAAAGCGTGGTGGATATAGCCTTGCTTGAACACTGTCTCAGGGTTGACCTCAATAAAAGAGCCCCAAGAGTCATGGCGGTATTGAATCCTTTAAAAGTGGTGATTGAAAACTTCCCCGAAGGTTTAGTCGAAGAAATGGAAGCTATCAACAACCCAGAAGATCCCAGCATGGGAACAAGGAAGGTGCCTTTCTCCAGGACTCTGTACATCGAAAGAGATGATTTCATGGAAGATCCCCCTAAAAAGTTTTACAGATTGGCACCGGGTAGAGAAGTTCGCCTGCGTTACGCATTTTTTATTAAGTGCGTGGACGTCATCAAGGACCCAAATACCGGTGAAATTGTCGAATTAAGATGTATCTATGATCCTGAAACCCGGGGAGGCGCAGCGCCCGACGGAAGGAAAGTAAAAGCAACCCTACATTGGGTCTCGGCAAACCATGCTGTAACCGCCAAGGTCCGGATCTACGATCACCTTTTTACCGTCCCTGAACCTGGTGCAATAAAAGACTCTGATTTTAAGGAATTTATAAATCCAGAATCTCTGATTGAACTTAACAATTGCAAACTCGAACCGAGCCTAAAAAACGCAAAACCGGGTAGCTTTTACCAGTTTGAAAGGCAGGGGTATTTTTGCGTTGACACCAAAGATTCTACCGAGAATTCCCCAGTATTTAACCGATCTGTAGCCTTGAGAGACACATGGGCTAAAATTAAGAAAAAACAGGAGGCAAAAAGCTAGCTTATGCTGAAATTTGGCTCTATCCGTTGCCTTATACATAATAATGGAAAATAAAGTTATTTTTCTTTAAACCTTATTGCGGTACCGCGATTTTATGCATCTGTATTTACCGGAGTTTCTTAAATTTTTCTTGACTTATACGCAGGATTAATGTTAGCTACCACACTTTAAATAATTCTCCTTGCTCCGGGCAGCGTTTAAAGAGGTTCGGGGCTATAACTCGTGAGGAGGTAGTAGAATGCGAAGATACGAAACACTTTTTATCATCGATCCGGAGCTTACCGACGAAGGTCTTAAAGACGTTGCAGAAAAATTCAAAAACATAATTCTCGCCGATAAGGGACACATCATCAAGTACGACGAGTGGGGAAAGAGAAAGCTTGCCTACCCCGTGAGAAAGCGTGAGTACGGATTTTACGTTCTCCTCGATTACTGCGGTCCCTCGGACATCGTAAACGAGCTTGAAAGGAACATGCGGATAGATGAACGTATACTGAAGTACATCACTGTTAAGCTTTCGGATTCCTTTGACCAGGAAGACCTGGAGAAAATGAAAGCGGCTGAAGCGCCAGAGCAAAAGGAAGCGCCCCCTGAAGAAGTACCAGAGAAGACTGGGGAAGCTTTTGTTGAAGAGGAAACGAAAGAGTCAGAAGAATCTTCTGAAACAGAGGAAGAAGCAGAAGTAGACACTGAATCGGGGGAAGCACCATCCAAGAAGGAATAAATCAATTTCTGTTTTTCATGCAACTGGGTTATAATTTTAGCATTCGTTCTAAACCCGTGATTGGAGGTTATGTATAATGGTTGTTCGAAGACGTCGCCGTAGAGTTTTCCACAGAAGAAAGATATGCCGCTTTTGCGCTGACAGTTCTTTGAAGATTGATTACAAGGATCCTAAAACGCTTAGGTATTTTGTGACGGAAAGAGGCAAGATTATACCAAGAAGAATTTCGGGAAATTGTGCAAGGCATCAAAGACAGCTTTCGCTCGCTATCAAGAGAGCCCGGCATATTGCTCTGATGCCATACACCACCACCACCACTTTTTAATAAGATTATAAAACCGGCACTTATTAATAATTTCTCCCAACCCGGCATAAAAGCCAGGGTTGGGCGGGTAATACTTACCGCAAGAGCCGATGACCCATGAACTCTTCAAAGGAGTTTTTGTTACCGTCGCTTTCTTCCTAGGGGCCATATTCGTCCCAGTGGTTGGTGTATTGATCAGCACTCTCACCCCTCTTCCCATTATCATCTACTATTACCAGTATGGACGAAAAGTAGCTCTCCAGTTAATTGCTATTACTGTCCTGGTGGTGACCACGGTCGTATTGGCACTTCGGATGCCTTCGCTTTTCATTTACCTGATGCAGTTACTCCTCTTAGGTTTCATCTGCGGTGAATTGCTCACCAACAATTTCGACATTCCCAAAATCATAGTAGCAGCATGTATTGCTGCTCTTGTGCTTAACGCTGTTACTCTTTACATGTTTGGCAGGGAGGAAAAGGGGAACTTCGTTGAAACCTTAGAAAAAGGTATCAAGGAAAATTTTGAACAGTCCATGAAGCAGTACAAGGACCGGGGGATAACCGAAGATCAAATGAAGTGGCTTTCAGAGTCGCTGAACACCATGGTGCCTTGGCTAGCAAGGCTCTTCCCGTCTATCATAATAGTTGCTACTGCAATAATCATATGGCTCAACCTAATTTTAGCCAAGCAATTTCTCTATGCCCGTCTGCGCCAAATCCCACCGCCACTACAAAATCTTACCCGCTGGAAAGCACCGGATGGACTTGTTTGGATAGTAATTTCTGCTGGGTTCGGAGCTTTTTTGCCCGCCCACAACATAAAGATACTATCCTACAACGTGTTACTAATTATGGCTGCAGTTTATTTTTTCCAGGGGCTGGCAATACTAGGTTTTTACTTTGAAACCAAGAAAACACCTAAGTCCATCCGCTTCCTTGTTTATTTCTTCATATTTTTTCAGCAGATTCTTACAATTGCGGTATCGATAATCGGTTTTGTAGACGTCTGGGCAAATTTTCGAAAACTACCGGAAAGCGATCCTAGAGATAAAAACCTGTAATAAAGGAGATACTCCCAAGGCCTACAAAACCCGGTTATCTAATTCTTTTAGAAGTTTCTTTATGTCTTCCAATTCCTGAAGGATTTTACTTGATGATTCAGTTGACCGGTATGACATCATGATAAGTTTTACCGAAACCAGGAAAACACCTGCTTCCAACAACAGGTCGTGGGTAAGCCCGGTAGCAAAAAGAGCAAGAAGGAAAAGGACAAATGTAGCAATGATTACGATGACCGAACCTGTGTCAATATGCTTCATCTTATCACCCATTTACTGAAAGTTTTAACCCTGAAAATAATCAAACCACATACGAAGAGCGTGCGAGTCTTTTTCACAACACTCTTATTTTGCTCCTCCTACCGCAGGGTTATCAGATGAGGCAGAAGAAGCCGTAACTCCCGGTCTCTTTTTCCCAGTGTCTCGCAAGAGAATCCTGTAGGCAAACTTGATTTCGGGATCCTGCCAGTATGCAATAAACCCCATTCCCTTTATTCCCTCTAATAGCCCAAGCAAGCCTTCGAAATTTTCCTCGTCTTCCTCTGTCCACTTCACCTTGATAATCGGATAACGGTCAACCAAATCCCTGACAGTTTTTATCAGTCCGTCCATGTCAAGGAAGGCAAAGCTGTTTATTTTGCTTTCTGGAATGAGATCCCGGAACCGGTTATTTCTCGAAATACTACCGTTACTATTTGTATCTGCGAGGTTCATTACAGCTTCAAAGTCAGATAGACGTATTCCGCTTACAACGTAGGAATCAATAAACATGTACCCGGGGGTAAGGAAAATAGGAGTTGGCACGTAGTGTAGTACCAGCTTACCTTTGCGTAGCTCCTTGAAACCGAAAGCAAGGGGTAATTTGAACTCCCTGTTACCGGGTTCTTTTAAGACCTTAGTAATTACCTTTTCAATGTAAGTTCTGTCTCTAACTTCCAGAAAGGAAAGTACTCCGGGTAGGGTTATCGGTGCATCAGTTGTAGGGTTCATGAGAACCAGGCCCAGCCTTGGACCAAGGGAAGAAAGAAGTTTTTCCGCGTCAATCCCGCGTTCTGCCTGGATTTTACCAAATAACTTATCGTATGCGGTTTTTACCCTCTTGTCTTGCATGACTATTGTGTCAACTAACTTCCTGATTTTCGGAAAATCTAGGGTGTTGGTCCACCAGCAAAAAAATGCATTCCCTGGTATTAATCCGGCAATATTTGCCTCTTGAGGTTCCCTGCATAAAATTGATCCCAGCAATCCCTTGGGATCAAGGACTTCGTCTCTTCCTTTAAGTTCAAAGAGGCCATCAGTTAAAGTACCGTAACAGGCCATTTCATTACTAAAACCTGCCGTGATTTCACGCCACTTTTCTTGCGATGGTGATTCCAATCCAGACCTTAGAGATTCAATCATGCGGTTAAACCAACGCTGGTAGAGGGAATTGTTCATATACGCAAGCATATTGTACTTCTCGGGTAGCCTCGATAGCAATTTCGAGAAGCAAACTCCGTTTCCGTCCTCGAGTTGGTCGATAACATATTTTAGGTATGAGGTTCTGTTTGAGACAACGAGAAGCTGATTTTCAGAAAGTACGCTTATGTGAGGGTAAATAAACGACTCGCTACTGACCAGGTAAAGGGTATGCCCCCGGTATTCTTGAGTGCTGTATGAAGAATCATTTTTAAGCCATGAATTCAATTTGATGGCCATTGAGCCAAGCTGCGCTTTGGCATCAAGTCGGAAAAAAAATTCAAAATCCGGCGTTAGGTTGTCATCATACAGAAGATTATTGCTCTTGTCATTCTGTCCGTTATCGCTTTTAACACTTCTTTTTTCCCCTTGAGCTGGCGGCAGGACCACCAGGGCAAAATCATTTCCGAAAAGAGATTTCAGGTTTTCTTCATTTATTGAAAAG
>JALSTM010000260.1 GCA_026983715.1 Desulfobacterales bacterium | reverse complement strand
AACTTCTGGTAGGAAACATTGACCCGATTAAAGGGGATTGCGACTCAGGTGCTGGTTCGTTGTTGAATATTTTTCTGAAGTAGGAAACATTGACCCGATTAAAGGGGATTGTGTGCCTTCGGCACGGGGAAGGGGAAACAAGGGAAAAGGGGGAAAATCTGACAAATGGCTACTCTGATAAGAAGAAAATTCCCCTATTCCCCCTCTCACGCACTCCCCCACCCTCAAACCGGGGGAAAGGGGGGAACATGCCTTCGAAGAGAATTGCTACTCTCAAGGATCTAAGGGTTTACCAGATGGCTGTTGATGCCGCCATGGAAATCTATTTGAATTTCCTGAGGATGAGAAATACTCAATGATTGACCAAATTAGACGATTTTCCCGCTCTGGTTGTGCAAACATCGCTGAGGCCTGGAGGAAACGACTTACAGAGCAGCATTTATTGCAAGACTCAATGATGCCGAAGGAGAAGTCTACTAAACCCAGGTCTGGCTGGAACTCGCACAGAAATGTAAAGGAACTTTGATAAATTCGAATTTCCGGAACTACAGTAGAATTAAAAAGGCCATTAGGAACAATCCAAAACCTGCCACTCCGGCCGGAGCGAAGCGCAGAGTTGGAATCTATCTCTGTTGAGCAAGGGAACGCAACGATGTACAACTAATCTTGAGTTATTTGGGTGATTTGCTTTACTAGAACCTGAATTCGTGATTGTTCATCTGGCCTGAAGATGCAAGGAAGGGCCCGGCGGACTATAGCTCGCTACGTCCCACGGGCGATGACGCCGAAGATGTGGTGCAGGTGGACGACCCGAAGGGCGGGAAAAGATTGCTTGACAAAGATGATGAATAATCTGTCCTTGCAATGTGGCCAACAATCAACAATTTAGATCTGTTATACAAATTAGATAAAAAGGTTCGTCACGGATTCAGGTAGAAATCGAATAAAGGAGTATGACGGGAACAAGTAGAAGCCTCTCATTCCTTTGCGAAATACCGGTCTGGTAATTGAGGAAACCGATGAATCGGTTCTTGAGGTTCGTATGCTATTCATACCCACGGTTAAAACCGTGGGCTACCTTATCCATCTCTCGAATAACATTCCCTGTAACCTACGATTTTAACTTAGAGTCTGTGCCGTCGCTTTTCGAGTTCGCCGGCCTTAGCCCACGGTTTTAACCGTGGGTAGAGATCGCATAAACAATAACAAAACCGATTCATCGGTTTCTCTTATCCTCTCATTTATTCACCACAGAGCGTCAGAGCTCGCCAAAGACCTCAAAGGCAAAAAAGGAAGGACCCCGATTTGATGCTTAAAGCCTCTGCCTTGCAGAGCAATACAATCTGTCTGACCACGGGTTAGAGCATCCCATAAATGATCGGATATCTTTTCAGAAGTTCTTCAGATTTGACCTTACCTGCTTGCAGTCATCGGATGAAACCACATTTGTACAACTTCGTCATTTTCTTGAAGAGCATAACCTATGCGAAAAGATTTATAAAAGATACCTGAATCCATGATCCTTCACCTGGACTGCAGACGCAAGGAAAAGCACGCCAGGCGATGACGCCACAGATCCGGTGCAGGCGGACACTCCACATTGTGTAAAGAGATTGCTTTACAAAGGTGAAGAATAATCCACCCTATCCTGATGGCCTTCAATCGGCAATTCGGACATGTTCTACAAATTAGCCATAAAGTCTCGTGACGGATTCAGGCGATTGCTATTCCGGAAATCTGAATTATTCAGAGCTTCCTTTAAAATAAGCACATGTTTCTCAAACAATCATAAGCCATTCCACATTTTTGAAATAGAACCGTGACCACGAAGGATTCAAACGTTCTCATCAAAAATACTGCAAGTTTGATTGTCAAAATATTCACCCCCTGTTGGAAATAATGACGCATTTTTGCTGCGGTGAGCAAAACAGACTGTTTTTATGATTCTTCTCATAGTGGGCCGTTTCCTAAATATTGTGCCAAATAAGAAGCTGAGTCACAGTCATTGCGAGCGAACGAAGCAATACCGAAGACTTTGACAGCCTAAGGAGATTGCTTCCTTGTCTGCCTTTGGCAGACTCGTCACAATGACAGAATTTAGAAAATCTACCTAGGAATCGATTCACTAGTGAACTGATCTACCCGGATCGTAACCCCGGCAACCTTGAAAGTTCTTGGCATACCTATTGCTTTCTCCAACACCGAACCATCACGTTTAGATGACGGCAATTTAGGTTTACATCCTTCTGTCAAAACAACTTGTAAGGGTTTCAAGAGATGGATATTGCAACTGTAGCTGGTATTGTTTCTGCCTTCGCATTGGTCTTTGTCGCCATAATGCTGGGAGGTGGCATTGGAATGTTCATAGATGTACAATCGCTCCTGATCGTTGTGGGAGGCACAATTGGAGCGACTATGATTAACTACCCGCTCAAAGACTTCCTGGCCGTTTTCAAAATCGTAAAAAATGTTTTTTTTGCAAGTATACCTTCTGCCAGTGAACTCATACCCAAGTTTATCGACTTTGCGGGCAAATGCCGTAGAGAAGGGGTGTTGGCGCTGGAGGGAGAATTGAAAAACGTAGACGATCCCTTTCTGATCAAGGGTTTACAGCTAACAATCGATGGCATGGAACCGGAATCAATTAAAGAACTCCTTGAAACGGAAATTGATTTTATAAGGGATCGACACCAATTCGGTGCTGAAATTTTCAACACGATGGGGTCATTTGCCCCAGCCATGGGGATGATTGGTACCCTAATCGGTTTAGTGCAGATGCTCCAATCGATGGACGATCCAAGCACCATTGGTCCTGCCATGGCCGTTGCACTTCTTACCACGTTCTATGGAGCTATAATGGCAAACTTGATCTTTGTTCCCATGGCGGGAAAGCTAAAAACAAGGAGCAAAGAAGAAGTCCTTGTAAAAGAAATGATTGTAAATGGTGTAATAGCCCTTGCGGTTGGTGAAAACCCCAGGATTGTTGAACAGAAACTCAACGCTTTTCTGCCACCCAACGAGCGAAAGAGCCAATTTGAATAAAGACCAGGTGAAAAATGGCACGGAAAAAAAAGAAAAGCAATGCAGATGACGGTCCTTCCCAGGGATGGATGCTCACGTTCTGCGACCTGGTGACCCTGCTACTTACTTTTTTTGTAATGCTAAATTCAATGGCGGTTCGAGACGAAAAAAGGGTACGGGCCGCACTGGGATCTCTTACCGACGCTTTTAATAAATTCAAAGGCGGAGGCTTCATCGATACACAAAATAAGGGCGGAAAGGCACTGGTCGGTCAGACCATGGAGAATATCAGGACTCAACTGGAAGAGATTGTCAGGAAGGTAAAAATATCACCTAAAATTAAGGTAAAAATCGTTGATAGGAAGGTTCAAATGTCGGTCAAAAATGCCATCGTTTTCAAACGAGGCAGTGCAAGGCTGACTGAAGCCGCAAAGCTTATCCTGGCCAAAGTAGCCGAAATTTTGAAAAAGTACCCTTTTTCCTTGTGGATAGAAGGATATGCCGCACCGACGGAAACCAATATTCGGGGGGATCCGCTTTACCTGTGGAATCTATCGATTAGGAGATCACTAAACACGTTACATTGCCTGGAGAGCTATGGGCTGGATCCCAAGAGGATTCAACCGTACGGAATGGGAATCGACTACATCAATGTTGAAAGCATATCGCAGGCGAATTCTACTCAAAAAAGAAGAGTAGACCTCGATTTCAGAATAGATAGCTTGAAAGAATTTGCCCGATACCTGGAAAAGAAACAATCGAGTTCTTACTACTACAAAGGATTTTTTTTCAGGCTGTTTGGTTCAGAGAGAAAAAACTGAAAGAGAAACACCATGGGAGAAAACGAACAAGAAGAAAGCGGAAGTGGCGAGATTGCAGGGTGGGTTGTTACCTTTTCAGACTTAATGACGCTGCTGCTGACTTTTTTCGTACTTTTGCTTTCGATGTCATCACTGGATCGACAGAGTATTTCAAGGATTTTCAGCATGTTGCCTGGGAAAAGCGGTATTCTCAATCGCCAGGCTTGGTACGGGAGCAAAGAATTACCCGATGAAGAGTGGAACTACAATCGATTAAGCGAGTTGATGACCCAGATTTCCGATCTACAGAGGAAGAAGGAAAGCGAAATAAGGCCCGGTGACATCAAGATAATACAAAAAAGCAAAGGTATGGTCATAATGGTTGCCAATAAAATCCTTTTTGAAAAGGGAAAAGCAAGTCTGTCGCCAAAAGCTAAAGACTTGCTGAACGCAATTGGCGATTTTCTCGATCAGTGTAAAAACAAAATATCGATTGAAGGACACACCGACAATACACCCATTAGGTCCGCAAGGTTTACCTCCAACTGGGAATTATCAGCAGCGCGAGCCATGAGTGTACTCAGATACTTTACACAAGTGAGAGGAATGCCACCCAGCCGCTTTCGGATAGCGGCTTTCGGAGATACAAAACCGATAGTCCCTAATACCACTGAAGGTAACAAGGCTAGAAATAGAAGAATAGAAATAGTAATTCTGAACAATAATCAGTAGGGAGAAAAAGATGGCAGAGAAAGAAGATAAAAAAGAAAAAAAATCTTCGAAGAAACTGGTGTTGATTCTAGTTGTATTGCTTTTGCTAGGAGGGGGAGGAGCTTTCGGATACATAAAGTTTTTCAAGGCAAAAAAAGCGGATGAGAAGGGCGCAAAAAAGAAGTCTGTTGAAGTTCAAGCAGGTTCTCCTGAGAAGCTCATTCCGATGCCATTAAATCCTTACTTGGTTAACCTGATAGATCCAGATACCAGGAGGTACCTGAAAATAAGGTTGGTTCTCAACCTTTCAGATAAGAATGTCGAAAAGGAAGTAACAGAAAAATTACCGAGCATAAGTGATGCCATAATCATGTACCTTACGAGCAAGACATACGACGAAGTAATTTCTCCAATGGGTAAAAAGAAACTCAAGAAGGAAATCCTTAAGATAGTCAACAAGCACCTTAAAACAGGCAAGGTAAACAAGGTTTTTTTCACTGAATTTCTGGTTCAATAAAAAGATTCTAGTATGGATAATATACTTTCACAAGATGAAGTTGATGCTCTACTTAGAGGTCTCACCGACGGGGAGATAGAAGCGGAAACAGAAGAATCTCCCGAAGACCAGGAAGGTATTAGGTCCTACGACCTGTCAAGTCAGGACCGAATTGTCCGAGGGAGGATGCCCACCCTTGAGATAATAGGGGAGAGATTTGCCCGGCTCAACCGCACTTCCCTTTCAAACATGTTGGGAAAAGTGGTGGAAGTGTCCTATGTGTCAATAAGAACCACTAAGTTTGGTGAATTCTTGAAAAATCTACCCGTTCCGTCCAGTCTTCACATAATTAAGATGGATCCCCTCAGGGGACATGAACTAATGGTAGTTGATAGCAAACTTGTTTTTTTACTTGTTGATTGTTTTTTCGGAAGCAGCGAAGTCACAAAAACATCCATAAAGGTCGAGGGACGGGAATTTACGGCAATCGAGAACCGGATAATAAAGAAGGTTGTCGATAACATGATCAAGGAATGGGATACTGCCTGGAAGCCGGTATATGAAATTTCCACCACTTACATAAGATCAGAAATAAATCCGCAGTTTGCTTCGATTGTTCCACCTACCGACGTAATAATACAAGTTACGTTTAATGTAGAAGTCGAGGAAGTTGGTGGTTCCGTTATATTTTGCATTCCTTATTCCAACATAGAACCAATTCGAGCCAAGCTACACGCGGGTTATCAGAGCGATCAATTTGAAATTGACGAGGCGTGGATCAGGAGACTCAAAGAACGGCTTTACGAAACGCCGGTTGAGATTTCCGTGGAACTCGGCCGCACAACGATTCTCGGTAAAGACCTAATTAACCTAAGTATCGGGGACACGATAATCCTCGATAAAGATACATCAGATCACCTAATTGCGATGGTGGAAGGAATACCAAAATTCAAGACTACCTGTGGAATACACAAGGGCAACTTAGCCATAAAAATTGCCCAGCACATAGAGCGAACAAAATATTAGTAAAAAAAGGGAGGATAAACTATGAGTCCCGAAAATGCACCAGAGGAGAAGCAAAACGATACGAAAATCCAGGATGTGTCCCTTGAGGATGCCGCTGATAACAAAGAGGATGTTATAAGCGAGGAATTGATACCCGGAGACAACGACACAGCAGAGGAATCAAGTGTAGAAGAAGAACTTAGCGAGAGTGAGGAAACTCACGACTTTGAAGAAATCTCTGGCGGTCAGGGTAAAAACAAAACAAAACGGGATCTCGATTTTCTTCTTGATATTCCCCTTGAAGTCTCCGTGGAAGTCGGAAGAACAAAACTTTTGATAAACGACCTTCTTCAACTGGGGCAAGGATCGGTCATAGAACTGAATAAGCTTGCCGGAGAACCCATGGAAATACTCGTCAATAACAAGCTTATTGCCCGGGGCGAGGTTGTAGTTGTTAACGAAAAATTCGGTATACGCCTCACTGACATAATCAGTCCCATGGAGAGGGTACAACAGCTCACTTAAAGAAGGTTTTTAAAATTTCACGGGAAAGCAGAAAGTCAAAATGAACGCACAAACAGTTGAATTTGGAACTGCCATTTTAAAAATGGTCGGAGGACTAGCGGTAGTACTGGCCCTTGTCTTAGGGTTGGCTTTTTTTCTTAAAAAACTGTCGAACCTCTCACCGAAAATGGGTAACGACTCTTTGCTCCGGCTCATCTCCACGCACCGTATCGGACCGAAGCAGATCATTGCACTCTACCAGGTTGGTAGCAAGGCTTTTCTCTTGGGTATTTCCCAGGACAACATAAACTTCCTCACCGATATTTCTATGGAGGACCTGGGAGTAGAAAACAAGATATCAAACTCTACAGGGGATATTGCGGGGAAGAGTTTCTCGGCAAAGTTACGGACGTTCATGAACTTCACTGCTCACAAAACCGAGAAGGAGGTTGAGGCATGATGAGAAAATGCCTTATCCTGCTTATAATTATCTGCTGCCTCGCACCTTTTTTGGTTAAGGATAAGGCAGTGGCCGCCGATTACAACCTTCCGGGGATTAAAATTTCTGTTCCCGACGGACAGGAAAAGGGTAGACTTTCGTCTGCCATTGAAATCATTATCCTTCTTACTGTACTGTCGCTAGCGCCGGCAATCCTTGTAATGATGACATCCTTTACCCGGCTTGCAGTGGTTCTATCTTTCCTAAGGCACGCAATCGGGACACAGCAATCCCCCCCAAACCAGATAATTGTGGGGCTTGCCCTTTTTCTTACTTTTTTCATCATGACTCCGGTCTGGAAACAGATCCAAGTACAGGCCATAAACCCGTACTTATCGGACCAGATAACTCAGAAAGAGGCACTAGATAGGGCCATAAAGCCCATCAAAACTTTCATGATTCACCAGACAAGAAAAAAAGACCTGATGCTCTTCTTAAAAATAAAGGACAAGCGGAAACCCGAGAATATTGAATCAGTTTCTCTTTCAGCGATAATCCCTGCATTTGTTATAAGCGAACTAAAAACAGCATTTCAGATTGGTTTCCTTATCTACTTACCTTTCCTGGTGATAGATATGGTCGTGGCAAGCGTTTTACTATCGATGGGGATGATGATGTTACCACCAGTGCTAATATCTTTGCCATTCAAATTGATGCTTTTTGTACTGGCAGACGGCTGGTACCTCGTTATCGATTCCTTGGTGAAAAGTTTCTACTAACGGAAAAATGTAAGGGTAGGAAATGAACGTAGGCATGATAATGGGCATAGCCCGAAACACTATTGAAGTTGTTCTATGGGTATCTCTACCGATTCTTGGTGTCGGACTCCTAGTGGGCCTCCTCATCAGTATTTTCCAGGCCGTCACCCAGATTCAAGAGGTAACCCTTACGTTTGTGCCTAAAATAGTTGTTACTTTTCTATGCCTGATATTTTTTGGCCCATGGATGCTGAATAAGCTCATACAGTTTACTGTCAATCTTTATACAAACTTTCCACAATGGTTGAGGTAGCAAGAAAAGAACCATGAACATCTACATTGAAACACAACAGATGATCGCCTTTTTGTTTCTCTTGATCAGGGTGAGTATTGTCCTTTTCATGGTTCCGTTTTTCAGCGATTTGAGTATACCTCCCACAGTTAAAGGTTTGCTGTGCATCGCACTCACATTTTGCTTTTTTTGCCTTGCACCTTCATCTGTTCCCTATTATTTTGCAAAAGACACGATAAGCATCGCTGTGGCTACCGTCGGTGAGATCACCCTGGGAATATTCTGGGGATTGGTCACGAGGCTAGTTCTGGCTATTTTTCAGATTGCAGGTGAGTTCATAGGCTATCACTTCGGACTTTCCATAGCGAACATTCTCGACCCGCAGTCGGGTATCCAGCTTTCAATACTCAGCCAGTGGTTCTACCTAGTGGCAATGCTGGTATTTTTTGCCGTAAACGCTGACCACATAGTAATCAACGCACTGATAAAAAGTCTTTCTTCAATTCCTCCGGGATCCTTCGTGGTGAATGCAACCACCTTCAATGGTATAAGACACCTTTCTTACAGGATGTTTGTGGTCGCTTTGCAAATATCGGCTCCGGTAATAGCCGTACTTTTATTCACGCAGGTTGCAATGGGGATCATAGCAAAAACAGTTCCCCAAATAAACATCCTGATATCTAGTTTCCCACTAACAATTTTTCTTGGATTCCTATTCCTGGGGTTAACCATTGAAGTCCTGGGACCGCATATGGGGAACGTATTGTTAAGCATTCAAAAATATTTTGATCTTGTTTTCGTACATTAAACATTTCGTAAAAAAAGACTGAAAAATGCCTGGTAGCCAGAATAAGACAGAAAAACCAACTCCAAAGCGAAGGAGAGAATTAAGGCAAAAGGGGCAGGTAGCAAAGAGCAGGGAAATTCCCTCTGTTGCTATCATCCTGTTGGGCACTTACACCTTATACTTTTCGGCAAGCTATATCTATAGACTAAATTATGCGTTGCTGCATGATCTGCTGGGAGATGCCAGCCTTTTTAAGAATACCGCAAGCCTCAATCATCGGCTTTTTTTACAAGTAGTCAAAACATCGTTCGCGATGGTTGCTCCAGTGGCGGTTGCTGTATTTATAGGAGCCATCGTTTCAAATTATATCCAGGTAAGAGGTCTATTCACCTTACAGCCGTTAAAACCGGATTTTTCAAAGTTGAATCCTATAAGCGGTTTCAAGCAGCTATTTTCTCTAAGGTCTTTCGCAGAACTGGTAAAGTCGGTCGCAAAACTAGGAATAGTTACCTACATAGCATACAAGGTGGTTAAAGGTGAACAAAAACACCTAATTCCCCTGGTGCAAACAGACCTTAAAACCATACTGATATACATATGCAGGATATGCTTCAAAATTTTTTATAAGACCATTGGGGTAATGCTGATTCTTGCAGTCCTGGACTATTTCTACCAGAGATGGCAGTTCGAAAAAGATCAAATGATGACAAAAGAAGAGGTGAAGGAAGAGTTTAAACAAATGGAAGGTAACCCGATTATAAAGGCAAGGATCAGGTCTATCCAGATATCGCTTGCTCGCAAGAGAATGATGGCTGCGGTACCTGAAGCAGACGTAATAATAACCAACCCCACTCGAATAGCCGTGGCACTAAAGTACGACAAGAACGAAATGGAAGCTCCACAGGTGGTTGCAAAAGGCATGAGACGCATCGCGGAAAAAATCAAGGAAATAGGGAAGAATAACGGGATACCAATAATAGAGGATAAGCCACTGGCACAGATACTTTACAAAGAGGTAGAAGTTAACTCGGTAATCCCGGTAAATCTTTACCAGGCTGTCGCAAAAATCCTGGCATACGTTTACAAGCTCAACAACAAAACATTTTAGCACAACAGGGATTAGAAATTGAAAGCTCCGGTAGCAAGCGTAGAACACAAGACAAACTGGGAACGTTTCAGAGTCGCCATTGATAGTGATACTTTTATGGCCGTGGGAGTACTGGGGCTTCTCCTTATCATGGTACTCCCCCTTCCGCAGAGCGTCATGGACCTGCTGCTCGCTCTGAATATAACTCTTAGTATTATTATCATGCTCACTGCTATTTATACTCTGCAGCCCCTGGACTTCTACCTTTTTCCAACCATACTACTTGTCTCCACCCTCTTCAGACTATCACTAAACGTGGCTACTACCCGTCTTATATTGCTCCACGGTCATGAAGGGGCGTACGCCGCGGGGAAAGTAATCCGGGCGTTTGGGCACTTCGTAGTCGGAGGTAATTACCTGGTTGGAATGGTAGTGTTTGTAATACTCGTAATAGTGAACTTCGTTGTTATTACGAAGGGTACCGAACGAATTGCGGAAGTTGCAGCACGATTCACCCTTGATAGCATGCCCGGAAAGCAGATGAGCATAGACGCAGACCTCAATGCCGGGCTGATCGGAGAAGATGAAGCACGGAAACGACGGGAGGAAATTGCCAGAGAGGCAGACTTTTACGGCACGATGGATGGTGCGAGTAAGTTCGTGCGCGGGGATGCCATAGCCGGTATATTGATTACCCTAGTAAACATTTTCGGGGGACTTCTTATAGGGGTAGTTCAGAACCACATGGACATTCATACCGCTCTCCAAAACTACACCCTTTTGACCGTAGGCGACGGTCTCGTCTCACAGATTCCGGCACTAATTATATCTACGTCGGCTGGCGTGGTCATGAGCAGGGCTGCATCTGGCGCCACCATGGGAAAAGAATTCGCAAAGCAATTTTCCTTTCAACCAAAGCTATTGAGTGTGGGGGCCATCATAATTTTCGGCTTTTCCATTATTCCTGGATTTCCCTTTTTGCCATTTTTTACACTTGCGGCTGTGCTGGCAATACTGGGACACGTCATGGAAAAAGCAAGAAGCAAGGAAGCGGCAAGGGCGGCGGAGGCAGAGGAGATTCAAGAGATTCCGGAGGATGCAACAGCGGACAGATTTTCGCTCTTACCGTCGCTCGACATGGTTGAACTGGAAGTGGGATTCGGTCTGATACCACTGGTTGACGAGAGCCAAAACGGGGATTTGCTCCACAGGATACGGATTGTACGACAGCAACTTGCCCAGGAAATGGGCTTTGTTATTCCACCGATTCACATCCGAGATAACCTGAAACTGGAACAGTCGGAGTATAGGATCCTCCTCAAAGGAACCGAAATAGGGCGAGGCAAATTAATGCTTGGATACCTCCTAGCCATAAATCCTGGAGACGCTATGAAGCAGATCGAAGGTATTCCAACCAGGGAGCCAACCTTCAATCTTCCTGCGCTGTGGATAGAGGAAAACAAGAAGGAAGAAGCCCTTAACGCTGGATACAGCATTGTCGATCCGTCTGCGGTAATTACAACACATGTGACAGAGTTACTTAAACAGCACGCTGACGAGTTACTCACTAGACAAGATGTACAACACATGCTTGAACACCTATCTGTTACGAGTCCGAAGGTGGTGGAAGAACTCAAAGAAGCCGCCACCCTCGGTATTGTTCAAAAGGTGCTCCAGAATCTGCTCCGTGAAGGTATACCTATTCGAGACCTTCTGACCATTGCGGAAGCAATTGCAGACTACGCCACTGTAACAAAGGATCCCGAGGTTCTCACCGAGTACGTCCGCCAGAGGTTGAGCAGAAGCATTATAAAGCCTCTTGAAGATTCAACCGGTACGATAAACGTTATTACTCTGGATCCAGGACTTGAAAACTTAATCGCGCAGGGAATTCAAAAATCGGAACACGGTTCTTATCTCATACTGGAACCGGAACTGATACAAAAAATCCTCAGGGCAATAAACGATGAAATAACAAAACTAGTAAACATCAACGCTCCACCTGTTATTCTTTGCTCTCCGCTGGTTAGACGACATTTGCGGAAGCTTCTTGAACGTTTTATGCCTGAAGCCAAGGTTATATCCCATGCCGAGCTGTCCAATCATACGCAGATAAAAGCAGTAGGAGTGATAAGAATAGACGATGCAAATTAAAAGATTTAAAGCTAAAACCGTTCCCGAAGGATTAAAAAGGGTAAAGAAAGAGCTTGGACCTGACGCCGTTATTTTATCAACGCACCAGTTAAAGGGCAAAGCCGGAAAGGATGGCGTCGAGATAGTTGCGGCGATTGAACGTGATATTCCCGGAAGAAATGAAAGCATTCGCCAGGGTTCCCTGGAACATAGTAATATTAAACAACAATTGACGGAGATAAGGGAGACTCTTTCTCTTATCTTTTCTTCAAAGCGCTTTCTCTACCAGTTGGGCCCTGACCGGGAACTGTGTAACCTGTACACTTCCCTCGTGCTTCAGGGATTAAAAGAAACCTATGCATGGGAACTTCTCCAGGCCTACGCTCAAAAAATTGAACCGGAAAAAACATCCGGCACCGAACAACAAATTATGAACCGGCTCGTGGAAACGCTCAAGACGAGGATCAAAACTGTTGATCCTTTTTACAAGAATGGAAATTCAGAGCCGCTTTTCTACTCATTTGTCGGCCCAACGGGGTCCGGAAAAACAACCACACTTGCAAAGCTGGCAGCTCATCTAAAGCTGAATAGGAGTCAGAAAGTATCCCTAATTTCGCTTGATACATACAGGATAGGCGCAATCGAACAATTAAAAATATACGCGCAGATTCTCAAGGTGCCGTTGAGAGTAGCATCGAACATCAAGGAAATTACAGAGGCAATTGTTGATTTTACCGAGTTGGGAACAGATTACATCCTGATCGATACCATCGGGAAGAACTTTCTCGTGAAGGAACACGTAACAGACATGAAAAAGATATTTGATGTCTTCCCCCAGATTCAACATTTCCTGGTATTACCGGCTAATGCAAAGGATAGCGACCTTACTAACGTTATAAGGACTTTTAAAGACATGCCGGTCCACAGTTTCTTATTTACCAAGATTGATGAAACTACCACCCACGGTAATATCATCAACCAGATTTTGAGGTTCAGGAAACCGGTGTGTTTTCTCGGAACAGGTCAGCGGGTTCCGGAAGACATTGAGAAAGCTGATGAAGAAAAACTGTGCCACCTGTTATTGAAGGATTTAGTTTAGCGAGGAGTACCGGAATGGATCAAGCAATCGGTTTAAGAAACAGAACATCTTATGCTGAGATTACACCTGGAAAGAATGATAGCAAGTTAAGCTATGATAATTCAGCTTCGACCATAAGGGTATTTGCCATCACGAGCGGGAAAGGTGGCGTGGGAAAGAGCAATATCGTAATAAACCTTGCCCTGGCATTTGATGAAATGGGCAAAAACGTACTTATCATAGACGGGGACTTGGGGCTTGCAAATATTGACGTGCTTTTGGGTCTCACGCCCAAGCACAACATTCACCACGTGTTTCAAGGGGAAAAAAGCATTAACGACATCATTCTTGACGGGCCTGGAAACATTCGGATCATGCCTGCAAGCTCTGGGGTTCAAGAACTTGCAGAATTACAGGACGAACAGAAACTTTTCTTGATGGAAATGCTAGAGGTACTGGAAGAAGAAATCGATGTACTACTAATTGACACCGGGGCTGGGATTTCTGACAATGTTATTTACTTCAACCTGGCTGCCCAGGAGAAAATCGTGGTAATCACCCCCGAACCCACGTCGCTCACAGATGCTTATGCAATGATAAAAGTACTCCACACCCGTTACGGGGAGAGACATTTTAGGATACTGGTAAACCTAGCCAGAGACGACAAGGAAGCATTAAATATTTACAATCAAATCAGCAGGGTAGCAGACAATTTCTTGGACGGTTTATCCCTTGATTATCTGGGTTTTGTCCCCAAAGACCATAATCTCCCAAAAGCAGTAATGAAGCAACAACCTGTACTTAACGTGTATCCGGATAGCCCGGCCAGTAAAGCTTTCCCAACTTTGGCAAAGCGTTTGCAAGCTATAAAACCAGGAAGAAATGACGGTAATATCAGGTTTTTTAGGCACCGTTTGTTTAATCTCGGTTGATGCTCTCGTTTTGCCATAAAGAGGAGATTATGGGGACCCAAAAAGCGGCACTTAACTTGCCGTTTGATGAAAGTACACTACAGGTTCACAGTAGACTAACAGGAGGAGAAAAAGAAGAGCTTATAACGAAATACGGTGGATTGGTAAAATACATGGCTCATCGTCTGGCCGCAAGGCTTCCCGAGCACGTAACTGTGGATGATCTCATAAGTGCCGGTATGATCGGCTTCATCGATGCACTGGACAAATTCGATCCTTCGAAGCAGGTGCGGTTCAAAACTTACATGGAAATCAGGGTAAAGGGAGCGATGCTGGACGAGCTAAGAGCGATGGACCCTGTATCGAGGACAACAAGACAAAAAGCTCAAGTACTTGCAGAAGCTTTTAGCGAACTTGAAAAAAGCCTGAACCGACCACCCACGGACGAGGAAATGGCAGAAAAAATGGGGATCACACTTGAAGAGTTCCACGATATGCTTAGCAGCACGAAAACTATCAATATATTACCCCTTGAATACGCCGATTTTGAATACTGCGAAAAAGAAGCATCGTGCGAGCCTGCTTTTGTTGCGGTTACTAATTCATCTGATCCCTTTGAGCTTTTGCAAAAAAAGGAATTGGTAAATGAGCTTGCCAAGGCCATAGCAAAACTTCCGGAAAAGGAAAAACTGGTGGTAAGCCTATATTATTACGAACAATTAACCATGAAAGAAATTGGTAAAGTTCTTGATGTGTCAGAATCGAGGGTTTCTCAAATACACAGCAAGGCGATGCTTTCTTTGAGAAATGCCCTGGAAAAATTGACCGGATAAACGATGGATACCTAGAATATAAGATGCCAGAGGAGATTTAAAAATGGGTTATGACAAAAATATGACAGTACTTGTCGTTGATGATTTTTCAACAATGAGAAGGATCAATAAGAATATTCTCAAGGAACTCGGTTTCAAGAATATTCTTGAAGCCGACGACGGGACAACAGCCCTCGAAGTCCTCAAGTCAAACAAGGTGGATCTTATCATTTCGGACTGGAACATGCCCAAGATGACAGGGCTCGAGTTTCTGAAAAAGGTTAGGGCATCAGAAGAGTACAAAGACATCCCTTTCCTGATGGTCACGGCGGAAGCGCAGAAAGAAAACATTATCGAAGCCGTGAAAGCAAAGGTTAGTAACTACATTGTAAAGCCTTTCACGGCCCAGGTTCTTTCTGAGAAAATAGAAAAAATATTTGCATAGTTAGCCATAAGCACCGGGACAAATGGCAGAAGAAAAAAAAGAAAAAGAGCTGGATAAGACCGTTGTAGTGCTCGATTCGCCGGAAAGTGCTTCGAAAGAAGAGAAGGGAGCGAATGTTGAGGAGGATCTTGATCAGGTAAAGGAAGCGCTTAACGAAGAATCCGAGACTGCGCAAGTAAAATCTGACAAAAAGAACGACGAACTCAGCGAAGTTTCGGAAAAAGCCGGCAGTGAATCCGAGAAGGAAGGAAAAGATAAAGACGACCTCGATGTCGAAACTAGTGAAAACGAGTTCTCCGGTAATGAACCAGGCAAAAACAATGAAGAAGAAACAACCCAAGCGGAAAAATCACAACGAGAGGAAGATGAAAACCCGATAATTGAAGAACTTATTATACCCGGCGAAGAGAAGAAGGCTTCCGAGGAGGAAGAGACTACGGGAGGCGAAGACACAGACCTCCCTGAAATAGAGGAAATAAAAGAGCAAATTATTGAAGATGAGCCCAAGGAACCGGAAAAAGAAACAGAGGATGATATAGCTCCGAAAGCTTCAGAAGATATTGTTGATGGAGTGTCAGGAGAAGACGGAGAAGAAAAGAAGGATAGCATAGAGCAAGAGGAAAGTGATGAAGCTGAGGATTTTCGTGGAGAGAAAAAACCTGTTGCCCCGCGACTACGTAAGATTGTATACGCCTCCGGTGCCATTGTTCTCATTATTCTTTTGATAGGTTCGTTTATATTTTTCAAATACGGCAGGGGAAAACCTTCTGAGACAGAGATGAATAACAATGATACGCAGAAAATTAGTAGAACAGAAAAAACGACGAGCAAAGGTAAGGCTTCTGTTCTTGCTGAGCATACCGAATCGTTCATCATTTTTTACAACGAGTCAACGAAGCCTCTATTGATAAAGGTGAAACTTAAACTAGAGCTTCCCAAGGGGAAAGAGAAATCCAAGGCATACCTATTGTTTAAGGATTATCTTTATCAATCTGTGCTGGGATTGAAATTTTACAGAGAAAAGAAATCCAAATGGGATCTTTATCTGTTGAAAGAAATCCACAAAATAATAACAAAGTGGCCCGGTGAAATGCCTGTTCATCTAACGGAGGTTACCAATGTAGAAATCCTGTGATTTATTGTACCGGAGAGTTTTTTGGGGGGTGCCATGAGCGAAAAATTCAACGGAAACCTTAAAGTCAAAGGGGTAGATATGTTTCACCTGCTACCCGCAAGTCACGGAGAGAAGAAGAAAAAAGAGAAAAGAAAGCAGAAGAGGAAACACACTAAGAAACCTACTTCTCGTAAGCTTGTTTCCAAAAAGGGTACTTCCATAGACGTTATTGCTTAAATAAGGAATCAATTGCCTGTTGCCCACAAGTCCCCTTTCGTTGGCAACGGTCATCCGTGCAAAATGTGACGCAACACATTGGAGATTGTGGATTATGCTTATGAATACAAATACATATCAGTTACTGCACGTAATTATGGACGGTCTTGTCCTATTGCTAATCCTATACCTGCTTAAATCCAAAAAGGGGAACGCCCCGGAAATACTACCCGAAGAAATTATTAATGCCATGGAAAAAACCATAGAACATGCCAGGGAGATAAACGAGCAGTTTGAAGCCACGTTGTCCGAGAGGAAAGTAATTATTGAGAAGCTCGTGGAAGAGCTCGACAAGAAAATTACCAGGGGAATTCAAACAGTTGAAAAACTCGAACAGATGCAAGCTAACCAATATTTGAACCAGGACCTGTTGTGGAACAATCTACCCTCTGACGACCTAATCAGTAAGATTTTAACTAACATGGACCAGGGACTCACAATTGACGAAATAGCTTCGAAATACAACAAACCGAGGGGCGAGGTAGAATTGATCGTGAAGCTTTATTCGCAGGGCAGACCACATCCATACCACCACGGGAACAGATCATAGAGATGGCATAAACAATGATAAGAAATCCTCTACCCTCTACCGGAAAACTATCCCAGCCCACGGTAATCATACAGGCAAAAAGGAATTACACCGTAGGTCAAACGCTAAAAGCCTTTGTCGTTGCTCCCCTTTCGCAGGATAGGGTAGTCCTAAATATTTCAGGGCATAATATCATTGCGAAGAGTAATATTTCATTAGGTGCGGGCAAAATCGTAACCCTGAAGGTTGTGTCTCTCACACCAAAACCTACCATGAAAGTAACCGCAGAACAGGGTTTCAAAGAAATCGATGAACTATTTCCCACGGTTATTACTCTCAAGGAGGCATCAGAATCCGACACCTCGATACTAGCTGAGAACATCCGTGGCGAGATAGAGGCCACAATTGTTGAGAAAAACGAAAATTTAGTAAAAATCCTTGTCGGGAGCGAAATTTTTGAAGGGACAACTTCAAATAGCAATGTAGAAGAAGGGAAACTAAAACTGAAAGTGTTATCGATCTTCCCGGAAATTACCCTGGAGGTCGTCTCCGGTAAGAATCTTCCCTCGATATCTTCTTTACTTGGCTTAATTGATAAATATACCAAAATGAAAGAAACACTACCCTTTGATAACCTATTCTTTTCGGAAGAAGCGTTTTCCGGAGAGAAGGAGACTCCTACAGGTGGTCGTACGGTCTGGTGGAAAAACCTTAGCCATTCTCTATCGAAAGGTGAGACCTGGGTTAAGATATTAAAGCATTCCATCGAAGAATATATTTCCCCTACAGAAATCAACTCGGGATCTCCGGACAAGCTCAAGGCAGCAATCGGTGATAATAGTACTAAAAGCGTTATCCAGCAGATAAATAATATTATTTCTGAAAACGGTCGTTACTTCCTGCCTCTGCCTTTCCCATTAAATGATAAAACCCACCGTGCCGACCTGGTCGTGGGCCGGGAGGACTCTCCAACCCAAAACAAGGGAAAGGAGAAAAAGACGTATAGCGCATTTATTTCATTAAATACCGATCTTCTCGGAACATTGGAAATACGAATTCAACTATCTGAAGGTAAAATAAGCGCAGAAATGAAAGGAGATAAGGCAGAAACAGTAAAGCTAATAGAAAAAAACCTGGATTTGCTGACCGAACTTTTGCGCAATCAAGGATTTCATGTTGGTAGACTGTCCGTTAAGTACAGGGAAAAGGTTTCCACTTTTAGCGAGCTGTTGATAATAGAACTAACCGGTAATTTGTCCACTCAAATGGATATTATTGTGTAAAGTTAGAAGTTATGAGGAGCAAAAACAGAAAAAAGGCGGTAGGAATAAAATACGACCCATCTAAAGATTCTGCCCCTAGAATTAAAGCGAAGGGTGCCGGGTATCTGGCAGATCGCATACTAGATCTTGCCAGGAGGCACGGGGTTCCGATACGCCAAGATAACGAGTTGGTAGAAACTCTCTACGCCCTGGATATTGACCAGGAAATCCCCCCTGAACTCTATAGAGCAGTTGCTGAAATTCTTGCTTTTATCTACAGGGTGAGTTCACAGTTGAAAAAATAGCTACCAGGTTTTTAGCTGTTACACGCGCATTCGCGTTTCTTGTAGAATCTAAGTAAGAATTCAGCATCTTTCGGTGACAGATCGAACCTCGAGATCGCCCTGTTAACCAGCGCAACCACATTAGCTTCTCGGTTCTCTTCCAGCTTTTCCGACACCCACTGAATCGCCTTTTTGATTGATTCTCCCTCCGGCATTACTGTATTCATGCTTTTCTCCCTTGTTAACTCTGACCGCCTATAAACTCCTTCCGGGGCACGTCAATCCAAAAATCACCCGACCTTAGTTATGCAAAATTCATCATCACATTCGCTAGAATGTTCAATAGCCTCATACACAAAAAGAAATCTTCGCTCTATTTCCTTTCTTTTCTCCGGTAGCTTTTTAAACTCGCATTTCTTGATAAATTCTAGAAGCTCCTTTTTCGTGGGCACCGATTCCAACCCGGTCCCTATAACTTTTCCAGATTCCACATCAAGAACTTCCCCTTCGCTACCGTTAGTAATTACCGCGATAGGTATCGTGTATTCATCCATCACCCTGGCAGCTGCCAGAACAACCCTTTCCCTAGACACTATGGAACCGGGACCATACTTGATAAGCATTACCCGTCGACCATTCAACTTGACAATGAAGTCGATTACTGCCGTCGCCTTTTCATCGCCACAAACAAGCTCTAGAGTGGGTTTTACTTCAATATCGTCCTTATCGTACCCTAATTCGTTTACAAGGAATCGTGCAATTTTCTGTCTGATCCTTTCGTCATCGGTATCGGTTATTTCTTTACCCGTGATGAAATCTATCGTCGTACCCAAAATTCTATGGTGACCCATTGAGATCCCCCCTTGTATACCAGGAATTCTTAACCCGATCCCCAAACCATAGATGGAAACGGTACTTTCCCCGGCATTTCTCATCAATCCAGATGTTTAATGTTTTCCTTCGCCCATTGGATAAGTTCCGCATAGGTCGTACCTTTGGGGAAAAATTCCACAACTCCCATTTCTTTAATTCTTGGTATTTCTGATTCATCAAGGAAACCACCTGCGGTGACTTTTATGTCTGGAACGTTTTCTTTCTTTAATAACTCAAATATACTAGAAAACTTTGATATATCTGCACCGGGTAAAGTAGTAATGCCTATATGATCAACAGACTCCTGCAATGCAGCAGATACAATAGCCTCGGGTTCTTGCAAATCAGTATAAATAACCTCAAACCCGGCTTCACTGAAGGCACTTGCCAGCTTCATCATAGCCGTTTCAAAACCATCACCCAGCTTCGCCATGAGAATTCTTATTTTCCTATCCGTCATCTTCGCTCCTTTTCATTTCTCTACACCTCTACCCTCTTCTTCTCACGAAATAACTTATCTTGCATTAATAATCAATCTCGGGGTTATGGTCAAGTAAACTAAACAATAACTCCGAAAGCTACCCGAACAGCTTTTAACCTGAATCTGTGATCGTTCACCTAGGCCGCAGGGCGTAAAAAGATTGCTTGACAAGGTAAAGAATAATCCACCCTGGCTATGTGGCCAATAATGAGCAATTTAGACGTGTTATACAAATTAGCCATAAGGTCTCGTCACGGATCCAGGAAAGTGAAAAACTCTTCGCTTGCCCTTTCGCCAGTTTGATAATAGACTATTCTGGCAATCGTGAAAGAAGGAAAATTTCGGACATTAACTCAACTGTCAGCGTGAAATTTCCAATCTCGTTTCCGGTAATTCGCTCGTCTGAAGATCGAACTGAAGCCATGCAGAGCATCTATACTGCCATCAAGGACCATGGAATCGCAGACAAATTATTCTTATCACTTTTGCTTTTTTTTCTTCTTGTATCCCCAAGCCTCGCAAAGAACATTAAAACTCGTCTTGTAACGGATCAAATGGGTCGCAAAATTGCCATACCGGTAAATCCCATGAGAGTGATAGCACTTGCTCCCAGCATTACCGAAATTATCTTTGAGCTTGGACAGGGGGAACGGTTGAAAGGAGTAACTCAGTTTAGCGATTCCCCCCCGCAAGCACATGCACTTCCAAAAGTAGGTTCATACATCCATCTGGACATTGAGCGGATTGTAGCTCTAAATCCGGATTTGTGCATTGCAATCAAGGACGGTAACCCGCGGTATGTTGTTTACAAACTCCAAGAACTAGGAATACCGGTTTATGTTGTAAACCCGCGCAACCTGAGTTCGGTTATCGAAACGGTATTGGAAATTGGATACATTTTGAATGCAAATAAAGAGGCACAAAGTGTGGCCAAGGAAATGAGAAATGAAATAAGCAGGATAAAAGGTATCGTGGCCAAGGCCCAAAGAAAGCCGAAGGTATTTTTCCAGATCGGTATATCCCCTATCGTAGCAGTGGGATCAAACACATTTATCAATGAATTGATCACCCTTGCTGGAGGAATTAACGTTACAGCCGGGCCTAATCCGTATCCGAGATTCAGCATCGAACAGGTACTTTTTTTAAAACCAGATATTATAATTATCACGTCCATGGCAAGAGGATCTACAAAACTTTTTGAATCTGCCAAGAACCAGTGGGAAAAATGGCCAGAAATACCTGCCTGTCGTAATCATAGGATCTTTCTCGTTGATTCAAACCTTGTCGATCGCCCTACCCCGAGGCTTGTACAGGGACTGCGAATGCTGTTGAAGATTATTCACCCGGAGCTTTGTGGAGAAAACCAGTGGAGACCAGCACCGCCTCAATAACAAGAAGGATAATAGCCGTGACGGTTATCTCCGGAATCTTCCTGATCCTTTCGATGGTCGTGGGTGTTTCTGTAGGATCCACAACAAGAAGCTGGAAGGAGGTTTTAGAAGCAATTTCAAACCTGTCAAACCTTGATACCCTTACCTCGACCATTATATGGAAGATTCGTTTTCCAAGGGTAATTCTGGCAACCCTGGTTGGTAGCACTTTGTCCCTTGGTGGTCTTACATTCCAGGCATTACTCAGAAACCCCCTGGCTGAACCTTATATTCTAGGAGTATCGGGAGGAGCCGCAGTTGGAGCCATAACGGGGATTCTTCTTGGATTTTCTTTTTATCCTGGCGTAACCATTCTCGCTTTTGGTGGCAGCATGGTGACCCTTGCGGTGGTCATAGTTATTGCCACCGGGCAAACCTTCCTCAAGGAAGATTCGCTGTTACTTGCGGGTGTCATGGTAAACGCCTTTTGCTCATCAATAATTATCTTCCTGGTTTCCCTTACACAAGATGCACGGCTCCACAGCATTATGTTCTGGCTAATGGGGGATCTTTCGCTTTCATCTACCGACCATGTAGTCATTCTTGGAATATTCTTAATTCCATGTTTTATTGCAGTTTTCGCTCTCGCAAGACCCCTTAACCTGATACTTTTGGGAAAAGACACCGCTGAGAATCTCGGAATAAACACAAGAGTCATCTACCTGGTATCGATTGTTCTTATTTCATTAATGGTCAGTGCAGTGGTATGCCAGTCTGGCCTCGTAGGATTCGTAGGTCTCGTAATACCTCACCTCCTCAGAATGATTCTCGGCGCTGACCATAGAATTCTAATTCCGGCATCAGTTTTCGCTGGCGGTGGGTATATGGTACTATGCGATGTTCTTGCAAGGGTTCTTCCTTTGCAGGGAGAAATGCCGGTCGGAGTCATAACAGCTATGATCGGGGCACCGTTATTTATATTTTTGTTGAAGAGTTGGAAAAAATGAAAACGGCAATTGACGTGAAAAACATCAATGTGTTCTATGGAAGGAACCAGGTAATCAAGGAGCTTTCTTTCTGTGTTTCAAGCGGGGAGTTTTTTATAATCATTGGCCCCAACGGATCAGGCAAAACCACGTTGCTCAAGGCACTGTGCGGGGCGATTCCCGTTAGAGACGGGCATATCAAGATACTTCAAAAATCTCTTCACGAATATTCCCGAAAGGACTTGGCACGCATTGCTGCCATGGTATCTCAGGAAATCCAACACGATTGCCCTTTTACTGTCTTTGAAATTGTTCTCATGGGAAGAACACCGCATCTTGGAATTCTTGAATTTGAAAAAGATTACGACTTCCAGGTTGCCATGGATGTAATGAAATTTACGAATGTCTTGCATCTGAAAGACAGAAAACTTGCTGAACTGAGCAGTGGTGAAAGACAGAGAGTTATGATTGCTCGCGCCTTATGCCAGGAACCAAGAATTGTTTTGCTGGATGAACCCACTTCTGCTCTTGACCTGTCTCACCAACTCGGGATCATGGATTTAATGGAAAAAATGATAAAAGAGCGAAAAACAACAGTTGTTATGGTTTCTCACGATCTAAACCTTGCTGCGTTGTATGCAGACAAGCTGTTGCTTATAAAAGACGGAGAAGCCGTGAGCATGGGTATTCCTGAAAATGTTCTTACCTTTGACAAGCTGGAAAAAGCCTATAACTGTGTACTCCTGGTAGATAAACACCCCGCCGGGAACGTACCCCGGGTAACCCTGGTACCTAAAAAATTCATTCCAACGAAAAACTAATCTCGGGTAGAAAATCTTTAAAAAAGCTTAATTAGCCATACGATGTTTAGAATTCGTTGTCTCTTTAACCCCTTCCAACTAGTTATTCAAGATGCTGAAATGTAATCACAAGATCTTTTAAGAGAAATCTCTCCAGCGTATGATAATCATACATGATCTTTTGCGTTGTGCAAACCTAAACAGGGGCTCGAGCAAGGGAGGACTGCAAAATCGTGGTAGTGGAAGAAATGATACAGTGCGCCTTTCATCGGAGAAAGGGTTTCTAGTTCTTCTAATTTTCGCAAATTATTTTGAATTTAATATTATATATGATATTAGTAAAGGTTTAGAGTCCGATCTCTAGGATGGTTCCGAAAAGAAACCCCGAAAACGGAAGCCCTCGTTACAAACAGTAGAATTGGTGTGCAGTTGGTGGGACAGAAAAACTTTGCTTGGAGAGATGGCTTGTATATTGCAACAGAAAAGAATGGTTGTTTCTTTTATGGCTAGTTACGCTATAAATAAGGACATGAGAACAGAAACCTTAGCTATGCAAGGCAAGACATTATGGTTCAACTAGAAATATTTTCCCCGGAAGGAAAGACCAAAACCGTAACCCTCGAAAAATTCCCCGTAACCATAGGAAGATCTCGCACGAACGACATAGTGCTCACTCATCGGACTGTTTCCAGGAAGCACGCTATCATAGCCAAAAGAGACGGTACGTATATAATTAAAGACGTGGGAAGTCAAAACGGCACTTTTCTCAGAAAAAGAAAGATTGAGGAAGCAGTACTTCAAAACGAGGATGTCATATACATTGGAGCATATACTCTTAAGTTTGTGATCAGGGAAGAGATCATTGACCTGGAGAAAACGGTGCGGGGAGTCGCGGAAGATGAAAAAATAAAACTGAAAATTACTTTCACGACGGATATCCCTGATCGTTTCCACGGGGTTACTTTTCCCGAAGATTTGAGCAACAAGGATCAAGCATCCGAGTTGGAATTAAGTATTTCTAAGGAAGACACGTCACTTCTTGCTTTTCCCGACGAGTTCCTGGTGCCAAGGGAAGAATTCCCCACTCTCTATGATTTACAAAGAAAGACCATGGAGGCAGAGAACATCGAGGAGGCCCTAAAAAATATTGCGAATTATCTCCTTTTACGAACCGATGGAGACCGAATAGCCATCTTTCTGGACAAGGGGAATGGGAACCTTGACCTATCGCTCTTACTTCCCCGTCCTGGCATTGATTTTGTTGGTAAGGATCTTACTGCATTCCCGTCGCTATTGAAACAAAGTGTGAGCCAAGGAAAAGCGATTCTGGCAAACGGGCTTGCGGAGGAATCCGAAGGATCACTGGACGCCAAGGAAAAAGAAAAATTTTCATCTTATTGCGCAATTTTTGTACCTTTAAAATACGACGAACGTACCATTGGGGCAATTCAGATCGAAACCTACGGGGGGAAAGATAAAATACGCAGAGACCAGCTCCTCTTTGTTAGCAGGATTATTAGGGAGCTAGCACAGCTTATTATATGGAAGGTCGAACAGTTTGAAAATATTGAGAAGATAACTTTAAGGAAAGAACTCACGCGCATTTATCCTGATGGGATGGTAGATTTTCTGTTTCAGCGAGAACAGAAATACAGGCAAGATTTTTTTGAGCCCAAGGAACAAGTAGCATCGGTTTTGAGTTGTAAAATTATGAATTTGCAGGAGATCCGTGAAAGATTGTCCCCCCTGGAAATTACAAGATTGTCACAAAATTTCGTTACAACTGTAAGGAAGTCAATTATCCACTACAAGGGTTGCATTGTCGGTATCTGTAATGAATGGGCACTAGGTGTTTTTGGCCTGCCGGTAAAACAACTGGATGGGGCCGTAAGGGCAGTACTCGCAGCCCTGGATGCAGCCAGAAGTCTCGAAAGGAACCCGGCTATAAGAAAGCTTGATCCCAAGCCTTTATTCGGTTTCGGAATACAAACAGGCCTGACTATAGGAGGTGACGTGACTGTAAACGGGTATCACAGTCTTTTTGCCACCGGCAACCCTGTGGATGTTTCTCTGGAGCTAGCCAGCCTCGCATCAAAGCCCAACCAAATCTTGATTGCGCCGGAAGTATTTTTTGATGTTCGTTTCTACTTTGATATTGAAGAGATAGGACTAAGAGAAATTAGCCGGCCCAGGGAAACGCTTATGGTCTACGAGGTATTAGAACTGAAGGAGTCGGTCAGCGAAGAATCGATTCTGTACCTCGCTTCAGAAAATGCGGACTCCGAGGTTACATCCGAGGAATTTCTTAAGTTTCCGGACGTCTAAATGAAATGCCCCCATATTGACAAGAGGGGGCTAACTATCCCTGAGAGGAGCATCAGTTCACTGGTATTTAACATTGCCGAGTTAACTTTTTAAGCGTTTCCTCAAATATACGGTAAGTATTGTCATCGTAGAGGCAAAACATCACTCTTTCGAGCCCAGTATCCTTTTTAAGATACTCGATGACAGTGCTCAGCATGATATTTGCGCATCTGTCCTTTGGAAAGCCGAAAATACCCGTACTTATGGCCGGAAAGACAATCGATTTTAAACCGTTTTCGTCAGCAACTTTAAGACTGTTTAGAGTGGCGTTTTTAAGTTTTTCGTCTTCGTCTCCCTCCCCCATTCTCGGTCCCACCGCATGAATCACATACTTAGCTTTAAGCTTCCCAGCCGTTGTTATCACTGCCCCTCCTACAAACGTTCCACCAATTTTGTCACATTCAGCTTGGATTTCTGGTCCACCCTTCCTTCTGATAACCCCGGCTACTCCGCCTCCCAGGATCAAGTCTTTATTCGCCGGATTCACAATCGCATCTGCTTCAACTTCCGTAATGTCCCCTTGAAGCAGAATAATCTTTCTACTGTTAACGTCGTATTCCATTTGCACCCTCCTTCACTCAGAATTTGTTAAAAAACACCAATTATTTTCTCACGAGACACGATACATTATATCCTTCCCGACCCCTTTGGTCACGAGCGCTGTGGAATCGATCATTTATCACGTGTTTGCCGCTAGATTCCAGATCTACTCCTAACTTTGGCCGGAATAATCCTTAAAGGGCATTCCTCCTGGAGTTATTTTATGATGTCTGGATTTCTACATACGCAGATTTGGCAGAGTTTTCCTCACCTTGATACTCCAGGAGATTGCTTCGTTTTTTACCTTTAGCAAACTCCTCACAATGAGAAAATGTCGCGAATGTTTTTTAGGAATCGGTCTATTAGAGCCTGGAACCCCAGTCGAAAAACTTTTCGAGCGTTTGCGAATCTTCAGGTGACATACCATAAAACTCAATGCCCACATTTGTCATGTCGCCTGAATCCGTCGCCTGGACACTTCTTATAAGCCCCAGCGATCTTATCTCACCCAGGGGTTTAGGCAGTTCTATGGACACCCTCACCTGTTTTCCCAGGCAATCAATCCCCCTGAAAAGATCCCCGGGAACTTGCAACTTTACCCCGCCAATAGATATATCAGTGGAAGTTACGTCAACTTCAACGTTTTCATCATCACCGTCGGGATTTTCCTTGATGAACTGCAGCTTCACGGGAAGTTCTTCATTTAAACGAACATGCTCCCGTCGATCGATGATACCCAGATTGTCTCTCAGGGTAACATACGAACCGAATCGCTTATTGGAGTAATCTTCCAGCAAGAGTCGCATATTGGGATTTATTTTCAACAAGTCCTTTATTATCCCGATGGGAAGTTCACAAACCAAAGTTTCCTTCGTAGCCACAGCACTTGCACATCTCGGCTTTCCAGACAAAACTGCACGCTCCCCAAAGAAACTGTTCGGACCCATCTTAGCCAGGGGCACAGGGGTACCATAGTTGTCCTGGGTGAATATCTCAATTTCGCCATCAAGGACAATATAAATGGACCTACCACGGTCACCTTCCCTGAAAACAAATTCTGTTGGTTCAAAAATACGGAGGTGTGACCTACGAACAAGAAAGTCTCTTGCTTCCAAGGGCAAATCACGAAAAAGTGGTACCTTTGCTATTGCCTCCTTTAGCCGTACTGATTGTGTAATACCATTGGCTGCTTTCCGTTCGTGGAAAACCTTGAAAAATATTTCGGTTTCCGAGAGGTCATCGCCTTTATCATCAGGTTCACTCACCACCCTGAAGTCCACTTTGCCAAAGGTCACTACATCTCCGTCCTTTAACTCGGCTCTCTTAATAGCGTGCCCGTTCAAAAGTGTCCCATTTTGACTGTTTAAGTCCTCCACAATTAACTTATTTCCTTCGTTCACTATACGTGCGTGCTGCCTCGAAACACTTAAATGCTTGATCTGAAGATCATTGTAACTGCCCCTCCCGATAGTTATCGGACACTCCACAGGGTGGATACTTTTCTGAAACCAACTTTCCCTCGAAATGAGATAAAATCTTGACATCACCACCTCATGGATACCACGAACGTCAACTCACCAAAACTCCCAACCATTTTACCAGACTACGAAACCTTAGCGCCAACTTTTAATTCCCTGTCCGGAACAACAAGTGCCAAATTATCACCATCGTGTGCAGCAAGAACCATGCCCTCAGAAACTACGTTCATTAGTTTGACAGGCTCGAGGTTGCAGACCAAAACAACCTGTTTACCCACAAGGTCATCGGGATCATAATCCTTGGCAATTCCTGCCACAACTGTTCTAACATCACCCACGTCTACTTCCAGCTTTACTAGTTTCTTTGATCCCTTAATTGTTTCAGCACTTTTGATTAGACCCACCCGGAGATCCATCTTTGAGAAATCTTCAATGGTAATATAGTCCTTCACCTTCTCAAGTTTCTTCGCCTCCTGTTTTTTTACCTTCTCCTTCATAACTTCCACCCTCGGGAAAAGTTGCTTCGGCTTTGATACTGCAACGCCAGCAATAGCATCCCAGGTAGCATCCTTTTCCATCCTCAGATCAAGTGGATCTTTCGAAATTCCGAGCTGCTCCATCATTTTTCTGGATGTATCCGGCATAAACGGTGCCACGAGCACAGCCACCACCTTGTTTACTGCCAATACGTTGTGTAGGACCGTCTCCAGGCGTCCCTTCTTTCCAGGATCTTTCGCAAGGACCCACGGTGCTGTTTGATCTATGTACTTGTTTGTATGGTTAATCAATTCCCACACAGATGCCAATGCTTTGTGAAAACGAAGCTCAGGTATCTCTGACCCGTACTTCTCTTTCGTCCTTTCAACGTGCTCGGAAAGTGCCCTATCTTTATCGTCAAAAGCCTCTGACCTTGGAGGGACTTTTCCACCAAAGTATTTCACCACCATGACAAGGCTTCTACTGAACAGGTTCCCAAGGTCGTTGGCAAGATCAGAATTCAGGCGGTTTACCAGCGCATCTTCGCTAAAATTTGCATCCAGCCCGAACACCATTTCTCTCATGAGAAAATACCTGAATGCGTCAAGACCATAGATGTCCACAAGGTCGAGGGGTCTTACCACAGTGCCCCGACTTTTGCTCATCTTTCCTTCTTCGATCTTCCAGTATCCGTGCACATTCAAATGGCGATAGGGTTCGAATCCGGCTGCTTTAATCATGGTAGGCCAGTATATTCCGTGGGGTTTTAATATGTCCTTAGCTATCAGGTGCTGCGCATAAGGCCAGAAAGTAGAAAAAAGGGGACCATCAGGATAGCCAAGGGCTGAAACGTAGTTAATTAATGCATCGAACCAAACGTAAGTCACGTATTTATCGTCAAATGGTAATGT
>JALSTM010000259.1 GCA_026983715.1 Desulfobacterales bacterium | reverse complement strand
AATGCAACCACGACTCGTCGCTTCGTTTCGCCCTAAAGATCCACCTATATCTATCGGTTTCCCGGTAACCACTCCAGGCTCCGCATAACCCACTGCGATACTATAAGTATCCATAATCCATGCCATGATTTGGGGATTCGTGTTTACGTCGGGAGCTGGTATGTCAGTATGAGGCCCAAATACGTTTATCAACTCCGAAGTATAACGTCGCGTAAGTCCCTGGATTTCACACCTGGACATCGTCTTCGGATCACAAACAACACCTCCTTTTGCTCCACCAAAGGGAATATTTACTACGGCGCATTTCCAGGTCATCCACATTGCCAGAGCCGTTACTTCCTCAAGGCTAACATTGGGATGGTACCTTATACCACCCTTGGCAGGTCCACGACTTGTACTATGGTGCACCCGGAATCCTTCAAAAACTTCCACAACCCCGTTGTCTCTTCTTACCGGCACATACACAATGTAACACTTTTCTGGTTTTCTCAGCCTGTTATAAATTGATGCATCCAGGTCAATCTTTTTTGCCACAAGGTCAAACTGTTCCAACGCATTTTCCAACGGACTCGGGTTTGACATCTTTACCTCCGTGATAAAAAATTCCAGATACTGTTGTTGATATCGCCCTGTAAAGAGAACAAGATAAGAACCCGACGGGAACTAGTCTTGTTTAGCTGCCAGCTCCAATCCCAAGTCAAAGGCTTTCCTATTAAGATCGAGAAGATCAGAAGGGATCCTGCGTTCGAGGACTTTTAGAAGTGATTCGGACCTCACAATCTTTTCCAGGCCAATTAGAGTACCGAGCACACAGACATTGAATACCACCGGCCTGCCAATTTCTTTCATTACGGTCTCGTACATATTCACCGCTACCTGTCTTGCATCTACCTTACGGGCTAGGGTGACAAAATGACTATCAACCAGAAGGAGACCCCCCGGGCGAATCAAGGGCGAAAACTTGTTATATGCTTCCTGGGTAAGACAAATAAGAACATTGGGTTGATCAACCTTGGGGTACCTTATCTCCTTTGTGTCAATTATAACGTCAGCTCTAGTTGCTCCACCTCTTGCTTCCGGCCCATAGACCTGGGTCTGTACAGCATTTAAACCCTCATAAAGCACCGCCGCCTCAGCTAGAATAACAGATGCTGTAATTACACCCTGTCCTCCTGAACCAGAAAAGATTATCCTCTTTCGTGCCATTATGCTTACCCCTTAGAAGCTCTCTCAATTACCTTCGCATACTCAGAACAATATTCGGGCTTCTGTTCATCCACGAAAACACCTCTCTCGATAAGACTCGGGTCTTGCTCTTTTTTCTTGGAACCAATCGGTACTGTACGATCTTTAAAGTAATTCATCAAATCCACCGCATCCCCGATCTTGTTTTTCCTCCCGTAGTACGTCGGGCATTGTGTCAGTACTTCAACAACCGAAAAACCTTTGTGCGTTAAAGCCTTTTCGAATATTTCTATCATTGACTTGACATGGTAGGTGGTGGTTCTTGCCACGAAAGTGGCCCCCGATGCCTTGGCCAGTTCAACGATATCGAAGGCCTGGTCAATGTTGCCATAAGGGGCTGTGGTTGCCTTGGCCCCGTATCCCGAAAGAGGCGAATACTGCCCACCGGTCATCCCGTAAATTTGGTTGTTCATAATTATTGCCGCAATATCAATATTTCTCCGCGCAGCGTGTATCAAGTGGTTTCCTCCAATGGCGGTGGCATCACCATCTCCCATGGGAACAATCACGTTGAGTTCAGGTCTGGCCAGCTTAAGGCCGGTTGCGAAGGCAAGAGCCCTTCCATGGATGGTGTGAAGGGTATGAAAATCAAGATACCCGGATATTCGCGCCGAGCAACCTATACCTGTAACCATGACAATATCGTTTTTATTCCAGCCAAGTTCTTCGATTGCACGGATCAGATTATTCATGACAATTCCGTTCCCGCAACCCGGACACCATATGTGAGGCATGAACCGTTCGCGCAGGTAATCTCTAACAGCCATCCGCTATACTCCTTTACCCTGTATCACTCTCAAAATATTCCTGATTTTCGTTGGAGTGATGAAAGTCCCGTCAATACTATTTGCAAGAAAGACCTTTTCGGGATCGTCAACAGCCTTTCTAACCTCTTGAAGCACCTGTCCCATGTTCATTTCTACAACGATGATATACTTTGCATGTTCACATCGCTCACGGACGTAGTCTGCCGGAAAAGGCCAGAGAGTTTGAAGTTCAAGCAAGCCTAGGCGTTCACCTCTGGCACGCCTATTTTCCACAACATGCAGGGCAGACCTTGCGGCAGAGCCGTACGAAATAAAGATACACTCAGCATCATCCAAAAAGAATTCCTTCGCGTGAGTCATATCCTGGACGTGACCCTCTATTTTGTCTATAAGGTGTCGCATAAGCCCGTAAGCAACCTTGGGATTATCCGTTGGAAACCCCCACATGTCGTGCATTAACCCGGTTACGTTATATCTGTGAACACCTCCAAAATCTGACATGGGTAAGCGGCCGTCTTCCCTTGGGAGGTAAGGATGGTAGTCAGTACCTTCCGGAACCGATGTCCTGAGCCGCTCAACCAGCGGAATTTCACCGGGCTCTGGAATCACCAATTTTTCCCGCATATGTCCTACAACTTCATCAAACAGCAATATGACAGGGGTTCTGAAAGTCTCAGCGATGTTGAACGCTTCCACGGTTATTTTAAAAACGTCCTGGTGATTGGAGGCGGTCAGCGCCACAATGGCGTGATCACCATGAGTACCCCACCTTGCCTGCATTATATCCCCCTGACTGACCTTGGTTGGTAAACCAGTCGAAGGACCACCCCTTTGCACATTAACAATCACGCATGGAATTTCTGCCATAACAGCGTACCCGATTGCTTCCTGTTTTAAAGAGAAACCTGGTCCGCTTGTCGCCGTCATAGCCTTGAGCCCCGTTAAAGAAGCACCAACAATGGCACACATAGAGGCAATTTCGTCCTCCATCTGGATGAACTTTCCCCCTTTTTGAGGTAGCCTTAACGAAAGCAACTCCGCTATTTCCGTTGAAGGTGTTATGGGATATCCCGCAAAAAAATTAAGCCCTGCGTATAGGGCACCCTCCACGCACGCTTCATTACCCTGTACAAAACGAATATTTTTCTCAACCATGTGTACTACCTTTCAACCATATTCGTATATTCTGCCATGATCTTTTTAAACAAGCTCAATGGCAATATCGGGGCATCTCATTTCGCAAAGTCCACACGAGATACACTCATCGGGATGTTCCACTTTAACCTTACCTTCTTCATCAAGCACCAACACTTCTTTGGGACAAAATTCAACGCAGATTCCGCAACCTTTGCACCATTCACGATTGATTCTATGTTCTTTCTTTTTCTTCATCCCATTAATTCCCAAACCAGGATACTTTATTCCTTTCGTAACACCAAGGACAATAAATTAATACACGCCAAAGCTTTTCAAAACCCCTTATCATTAAACTTGTACATGTGCAACGAGAAAAATGTCAAATATTTCTCACTTCTTATATGTCAATCCCCTGCCCTCTCCTTTTCCGATGGGAGAGCAAGGGGATTTGTAACAGTTTTTTTAATTAATCCTGCAAGAACAGCTTGTTCTCGTTGATGATTTCCTCGGCAATTTTGATAGCTTTATCAAGGGAACTTATGCCCCTTATGTAGCTATCTCGCACCTGTATCTCAAAGGTTTGATTTCCTCGCGGATCCGCAATGGTCCGGATATACAGGTCCATTCTAGTACCAACTTTTATATAGTGAGCGCTAACAAGTCCTACACCTTTGTATGTCCACTTACCAAGTACATCGTGGAGCATAAAATCTTCAATAATCTTCGGGAATTTCATGGCCTCATCCTTTCTTCTTACTGTTGCTGTGTCTAGCAGTTCTTGATCAAACCACTTTCTATGCTGATTTGACCGTCTGGGGCACTACGTCTCCCAGTTCTTCGACGTCTGTGATCGCATTTTCAAGCCTACCAACAACGAGACCGGCGGTAGCATCACCCCACACATTGACAGCGGTCCTGAACTGGTCGAGGATTCGGTCTATTGCCAGAATAAGACCAATTCCATCCAGTGGAAGACCTGCCGCTGTCAGAACAATACCCATGGTCACAAGACCAGCGCCGGGGATAGCAGCAGCTCCTATGGCTGCAAGGGTTGCGGTGATGAAAATTACAACCTGCATCCCTATGGTGAGGTGAATCCCAAGTAGCTCAGCAATGAAAATAACTGCAACAGATTCGTACAAGGCAGTTCCATCCATGTTCACCGTGGCACCAAGAGGGAGCACGAAGTTTCCTATCTTTCTGTCTACTCCGGCTCTTTTTTCCAGGCAGTCCATGGTAATCGGAAGAGTTGCTGCGCTGGATGCAGTAGACCATGCGGTCATGATTGCCGGGGCCATGGCCTTCATTAGTTTGAAAGGATTGTAACGACCTATTAAAAGCACAAGGAGCGATAGTGAAACTCCTGCATGTAAAGCAAGACCAAGGAGCACAGTCAGTGCATACTTCCCGAGAGCCTTTAGTGCATCAAAACCAAGATCCATAAAAATCGCGGTAACCAGGAAAAAGATACAATAGGGGGCTATTTCCATGACAATGAAGATTGCTTTATTCATTATCACGTCAACTCCGTGAATAAATTTCGTAAGAGTCTCGGACTCCCTCCCCACCATCGCTGCAATGATTGCAAAAAAGATCGTAAAGAAAATTAGCTGAAGAATATCACCCTTGGCCATTGCCCCAACAGGATTTTTTGGGATCATGTTAACCAGAGTGTCAACAATAATCACAAAGGCACTTCTTTCCCCTACTCCCTGCTTCGTGACCTTGGCAGGCACCTTGGTGGAAATCTCAAGGGCTGAAAGGGCTTCCTTGTTAATACCCTGTCCAGGATGAATGATGTTTACCAGTATGATACCCATCAGAACAGCAAGACCGGTGGTAATCATGTAGTAGGCAACGGTCTTTCCACCGATTTTTCCAAGTTCGCGGATATCTCCCAGGTTAACCACCGCCATAAAGATTGATGCAAAAACAAGGGGGACGATGAGCATTCTGAGCAACCTGATAAAAACATCGCCACCGTATTTAAAAATAATCTTGATCATGTAAACGGGACCGGTCTTAACCCCAGGACCAACTATTTGGTTAAACGCGATGCCAAGGACAATACCGGCGACTATTCCAATAAGTATTTTCCACTGAAGGTCTAACCCCTTCTTTTTCTTTTTTTCTTGCTCCATGTTTCCCTCCTATTGCTCACCAGATATTGGCTCACAAACAAGACAAAAATTGATCTCTCTCCGATTCAACTAATCAAGGTATTTCTTCATGAACTCCTTGAAATAGCGTTCGACGTAGAGCTCTTTGATAAAAACATTAAGCATATTCAAAAACTCCTGATTTCCCTTTTTCACCGCGAAGCTGTAATAATCAGGCTTGAAGGGTTTTTTAAAAACGAAAACCTTGAACATGGTTTTATCCTTGTTGTCCTGCACCCAGACTTTGAGAAAAATCTCGTCGTGAACCATGATATGAGCTTTTCCCTCTGCTACCGCTTCTGCTGCTGCTTCGTTGGAGGGATATTCGATAACAGTGGCTTTGGGGAAAAAGTGCGGTACAGACCTTGCCGGGGACTTACCCTTAGTTACGGCAATGATTAGTTTATCTTCCTTGTGAGCTTCCTTGAGCTTTTCCATGAGCTCATCGTAGCTCTGAGCAATCGGAATTCCGGCCTTGACCGCTGCAACCTTATTAAACATGATAGAAAGCCCTGTATCAAAATAAGAATCAGTAAAATCCACCAGTTTTGCTCTCTTAAAATTCCTGGTCATTCCAGCGATGATTATGTCTATCTTGTCATCAAGTAGCATCGGTATGAGCTGTGAAAAGGACTTTGGGACCACGATTTTCAGATTTACTCCAAGGTCCTTCGCCAACAGTTTCGCAATGTCAATGTCCACTCCAACCCTTTCCTTTTTCTCATTTAGAAAAGAAAATGGCTTAAACCTAGGATTCACACCAACACGCAGAACGCCGTTACTTACTACCCTCTCCAGCACCAGGCTATTGCCAGTAATAATCTCCATGGCGCGACCCTGGATCGGAAACATCAACGTCAAGCAAATAACGACGATACTCCCGAGGACCAGTAAAAAATGTCCGATATTCTTCTTCATGAAACACCTCCCTTTCCCGTAAATTTTGATCAAACGGTTCAGTTTCAGCTTCTTTTTGACTCGAGAAGATCACCTCCTTTCTTTCAGACCCTAATGGTCCTGTAGTATTTTCTGAAATTTTCACGGACTAGCAGTTTTGGGAGATCAGAGAAATTGAGAGTAGGATTTTAATAAGCAGGTACCGCTATGGTCACATCCAAGACATTTCCAGCAGGAAAACAGGATAACGATCTCCGAAAGTATGAAGATTTAAGCAAGCAGTGTTCCGAAAACATCTACAACGGGGCCGAAAGACCAGCGGGAATACTCCAAGGAACGTAACTGAGTGAACTTGCATGTAATTACCTCTAACTTAAAAATGACCTACGCCGGGGCAATGGAGCCGAAGGGATTCTCCAACAAGTCACATCAAGGGGAAAATGGTGGATGAAATCATCAACATTTGAGTATATCATCAAGCCCAAGCACTCGGTTTTAACCGTTGGTAAACCCGCATACCGGATATATAGAACCGATTCATCGGTTTCTCTTACTTTGCTTGCCGGGAGCTTCCTAGAGACAAAAACACCCTGTTTACACGGACGTAAACATCCAATACGAGGCTTCCACCAACGACATAATAAAAAATCTTTCATCCCAGGTAGCAATCTTGAATCATCTGGGCCGAATTATGCTTACGAAATATACGGAAAAGGAGGGATAGAATTTATGGAGTTGACCAATTGTTCCAAACAAAATATCTTGTTGGAAAAAACAAGATATTGGAAAGCTTGATTATTTTAAATATGCTATATAGAGTGATAAAACCAATAACCGCTTTAAAATGCTTCCAGTTACTTACGGTGCTGTTTCTAGCGTGTGTAATGGTTTCTTCATGCCGGCAAAAAAACCCACGAGAAACGGTTATTAAAGAAATAGCACGTGAAACAGTTAGTATAAAAGGTTTTGAGATTCCCCGATTTAAGAGTGCTACCAGACAACTTGAATACGCTAGATCGTCTTTTACAAGTGTAAACGAGCAAAAGGCAGCCCTGGAAGCAGTAGTTAAGCTCTTCCCTCATTCAAGGGAAAAGGTCGCTGAAGCGCTTCTAGACCTGGTTTATTTTGGTCTCGGAGACGACTATCGGCTTGCATCTAAAGAGCTTTGCGAGGAAACGCTTACCCAACTTCAAAATCTCATACGCGAATACAATGAAATTCACCAGGTATGTGCGAAGGCCCAGTGGTACATAGGATGGATTTACACCGACCTCCTCAGGAAGCCATCCATGGGACTTGCAGCTTACAGAAAAGTGGTCTCATGCTACCCCACAGAAGTTTTCTACATATCTTCATCCTTTGGGAGTGCACTGTTTAACTACTCAAAAATCGGAACGGGGCTCGAGGAAACCATGGAAAAACACTGGTGGGGGGCACTGGCCCTGCTGGAGATTTTCAGGCATTCGGATGGATATGAGGAAAAACTCAATATCACCTCAGAGCTTGTTTCCAGGTATCCTTCGGATCTTGCCACGGGATACGCATTGCTGGACATGGTTTCCAGTCACACACCAAGTACTAAGATCGAACAATTTGCCAGAAGGTATATCGAAATTAATAAGCGAAATAAGGCGCTGGCTTTCATTGTAAGGAAAATTGAAAATGCCCTAGGGATATCTTATCTCAAGAAATAATGCAGGGGTATTAAACGGAAGATTAAGCAATCCATCCAAGAAGCGGGGATTTGCCTGTTAACAGAGAAGCGATGGGAATAGGTTATGCCAAGGCTCCTTAAATTTCCCGGGAAATCTTTTCAGCTTAGGTTGTTTTTTTCGTTTCTCATAATAATTTTTTGCTTCATTCCTTCTTTCGGGTATCTCTCCTTTCTGGAAGGTAAACGAGCAGTGGAAAACCAGATAGAGCAGTATTCTCTCAGTACTGTAAACCAGATCTCTGAGCGCGTGCGCTTTTTTCTCTTGCAACACTCCAGGAACGTAAGATTCATTAAAGAGCTGCTAGAAAAAAAGATAATTGATCCCGAAGACCAAGAACAACTACTTTCCTACTTCAGACGGCTGAGAAAAACGTACCCGAGCTTTGTTAACATATACTATGGAACATGCACAGGCAAGTTCTTGATGGTTCCCCCCCAGAGACCCGAAATCCACAAGCTTTTCGACCCGAGGATAAGGCCTTGGTATCAAGGGGCCAAGAACGCAGGAAAGCTTTTCTGGACCAAGGTATACATATTTGCGTCGTCACAACGCCCGGGGATCACTGTATCCATTCCTGTGTACGGAGAAAACCGCAAACTCATAGGGGTCTGTGGAATAGATATTGACCTTTCAACGCTTTCAAACTTCTTGAAAAACATAAACGTGGGCAAGCACGGATATCCCTTCATTATTGAAAATTCTACCGAAAGAATAATCGCCCATCCAGAACTTGTAAAATTTTCCCAAGGGCTTGATGAAATTGCTCGCTTAAGTTTGAGGCTCAAAACCCTCAAGAAACGCAATCAAAAATTTGGAACCACTTATTATTTTGGTGAAAGGTTCTTCACCGCCTACACCTATTTTCCCCAAAATGACTGGACAATCGGGGTCACGCTACCAGTGAATGACTTTCTCACGGACATCGCAAAAATAAAGCAGGCTGCCTTAACAATGACCATTATTGCAATACTTATCGCTTCCCTTCTTAGTCTTTTGATTGCCCGTACCGTGGTAAGACCTTTGACCGAACTCGAAAAAGGAATAAAAAGAATCAGTGCCGGCAACCTGGAACAGAGAATTTCGATGGAAAGCGATGACGTGATCGGATCTTTGGCAAGGTCCTTTAATCAAATGGCAGAATCTCTAAAACTAAGTCACCAGGAACTTGAAAAAACTTACATGGAACTCGCTGAGAAGGAAAAAATGGCCGCCCTAGGACAGCTGACGGCAGGTATCGCTCACGAAATCAAAAATCCCCTTGGAATAATACTTTCTTCTGCCCAGGTAGCCATGAACGAAGCCCGGCCAGAGGAGATGAGAAGTGAAGCCATGGAATTCATTGTCCAGGAGGTAAAAAGGCTCAATAAAACCCTTAACACATTCCTTGAATTTGCAAAACCTGCTCCCCCGAGGTTTGAAAAAATTGATATCGTAGAACTTATGAAGGATACGGTGAATGCTCTGGCAGATCAATTCAGAGATCAGGAGATAAAAATTTACAGACGTCTTCCAGATTCCAAGGTCTTTTGTGAAGTGGACAGAGACCAGATAAGACAGGTATTTTTAAATCTGCTTATAAACTCTGCCCAGGCAATGCCAGACGGAGGAATGATAGAAGTAACAGGTTATTTTTCGGACGACCTTTACAATAAAACGGAAAGTGGCAACAGAAACGAAACGAGTATTTTCTGTATAGAAATAACTGACACAGGAACTGGAATTGATAGTCAACTCTTAAAGAAGATCTTTGATCCGTTCGTTACGACAAAAACAGACGGAACTGGGTTGGGTCTCTCAATAGTCCACCAGATCCTCAAACAACACAGGGCAAAAATAGATGTCGAAAATAGTACCCCCAAGGGAACCCGGTTCCGCATTATGTTCAGATGTGAGAGAAAAAAGCCATGTTATCAAGAATCCTGATCGTTGAAGATGAAGAAAGGATGAGAAAGTTGCTTACCATGCTTCTAAGCGACCTTCCCGTATGTTTCGTGGAAGCAAGAGATGGCAAGGAAGCATGGGAATTGTTTAACACGGAACAGCCTGACCTGATCATTTCCGATTTGAAATTACCGGGTATCCACGGAATGGACCTTTTAAAAATGATCAAGGAAAGAAACTCTGAGGTACCGGTCATAGTGATTACCGCCTATGGATCCATAGAGAGCGCTGTGGACGCAATCAGGATGGGAGCCTTTGACTACATAACAAAGCCCTTTGAAGAAGAAAGAATTAGGGTTTGCGTCACTAAGGCACTTCGTGTGGTGAGACTCCTATCCGAGGTCCGTCATCTACGGCAGGAGATTGAAAGGCGCCACAACTTTGAAAACATAATAGGTGAATCTGAACCAATGTGCCAGGTGTTGAGGCTGGCCGGAGAAGTAGCCCTTACTGACACAACGGTGCTGGTTACTGGAGAAAGCGGCACGGGGAAAGAACTAATCAGCAAAGCCATTCATTTCAATAGCAAACGGGCAACGGGACCTTTAGTAGCGGTCAACTGCGCCACTGTTCCCACTAGCTTGCTTGAAGCAGAAATGTTCGGCTACGAGAAAGGAGCATTCACTGGAGCCGTAATGCGAAAGCCGGGCAAATTCGAACTCGCATCCGGTGGCACCTTGTTTCTCGACGAAATAGGTGACATGAACCTGGACATGCAAGCAAAGTTGTTGAGAGTTCTCGAAGAACAGGAGTTCGAACGGCTGGGTGGAACTCGGCCCGTGAAGGTCGATATCAGGCTTATAGCCGCCACAAACAAAGATCTAGGTAAACTGGTACGCCAAAAAAAGTTCAGAGAAGACCTCTATTATCGGATTAACGTCTTTCCGATAAATATTCCACCCCTTAGAAAGCGCAAGGAAGACATACCGCTTCTGGCCCGTCACTTCGTTAAGCAGCTTGGCGAAGCCATGGGCAAGAAGAATCTAAGGTTTACCGGGGAAGCCATATCATATCTCCAGAGCAGGCACTGGCGCGGAAACGTGAGAGAACTCAAAAATATCATAGAACGGGCCATGATACTCTGCCAGGGAGAATCTATAACCAGGAGACACCTGTTTACTGATGAAACTTCCACCTTTGAGTCCATGAACAACGCAGATTTATCTAAACTCTCCCAGATAATTCTTGACCAGGGAGCACTGGATCTCGAAGGACTGGAGAAAGAAATTATCAAGCAAGCCTTGAAAAAGGCAAAGAATAACGTTTCAAAGGCTGCACGCCTGCTAGGCTTAAGCAGGGCAACCCTCCGTTACAGGCTCGAAAAATACAAGATACCAGTATAGAATCTGATTTCTGTCTTTTGACGCCATACAACGAGGGATAAAAATCAGGGCAAAATAACAATTACGCAAAAATTCTTGTTCGGTCAGCTATTACGGGGTAACCCACTATTTTAACCGGATACTTTATCACCGGCATCAACCTTCCCCTTAGCCCACGGTTTTGACCGTGGGTATCCCACATACCGGGTATATAGAAGCGAACCATCGGTTTCTTAGATCCTCCAATCGCAATTGTTCAAAAGAGAGTTCTACGGAAATCAGAATTGAACCGGGGAGCATGCCGGCCACGATTCGGTATCTAAAATTCTAGTCTGAATCCGTGATCGTTCACCTGGGCCGCAGATGCAAGGAAGAGCCCAACGGACTATAGTACGCTATGTTCGGCGGACGATGACGCCGAAGATGCGGTGCAGGTGGACGATCCTAAGGGCGTAAAAAGATTACTTGACAGGGTGGAGAATAATCGATCCATCCTTGCTATTTGGCCAACAATCAGCAATTTAAACACGTTATACAAGTTATTTATAAAGTTTCGTCATGGATTCAGGTCTAAGCTCCTATTTACCCTTGAAGACCGCTTTTCTCTTTTCCAGCATGGCGCTTAGAGCTTCATGGTGGTCCTCTGTGTGATGACAAAGAGCCTGGTATGCTGCTGATATCTCTAGAACTTCAGGAAGGGTCATATTCTGAGATAAATACATCAATCTTTTGGCCATTCTAAGTATTCTAGGAGGTTTAGAAGCAATTGACTTGGCCATCTCAAATGCCTTATCCATAAGACTCTCGTGAGGAACTACTTCGGTTACAAGACCGATTCTATAGGCTTCCTCCGCATCTATTACCCTGCTTGTAAATGCCAGCTCTAGCGCTCTTTGAAAGCCAACCGCCTTGGCAAGTAAATAACTTCCTCCGTCCCCCGGAATGAGTCCAACGGAAACAAAGGTTTCACCAAAGCGTGCTTTTTCACTGGCAATGCGAATATCGCACATGCACGCAAGATCACATCCCGCACCGATGGCTGGTCCGTTTACCGCTGCGATGGTAGGAACGTCCAGGTTATAAAAAGCAAGAGGTATCCTTTGAATCCCTCGTCGGTAATTTTCCTTTATCTCTTCAGGAGTACCAGAAAATATTCCTTTCTTGTTCTTCATATCTTTTATGTTACCACCTGCGCAAAAAGCACTTCCTTCCCCTGTGACGATCATGACCCGAACGTCAAAATTATCTTGGGCAATCCCACAAGCCGTTACAATTTCATCTACTATTTCATTATCACTTATGGCGTTTCTTATTTCAGGCCTGCTCAACGTGAGCACAGCTATGTGCTCATCAATTTCAAACTTTATGTTTTTGAGATCCATTTCAAACTCCTTCAAAACATTTCAAATCTCACCATGCCGCCTAATCATCCAGCGATAGCACTAACGATCGTGCGATTCGTAAGCATCCCATAATCCGCTTTTATGCTATGAGGTGCAAACTCGTCTAAAAAACACACCTTTTCGAATCCGGCATGACGGAAAATATCGTTTAATTCTTCCTTACAATAGAGCCTGGAAAAATACGTCAGATCGCGGAGTAACCCTTTTTGCTTGCTTAAAACAAGCTCCCTAACCACGATGCCCTCATTATCTAAAGTCCTGTCTCTACAAACTACCAGGTCCTCATCCGCTTCGTGCCATGACTGAGGCCGGAATTGGTTCATCATGTAATCCCTATTTATCAAGTCAACGAGAATTTTTCCCCCAGGTTTCAGTATCCTGGCAACTTCGGCAAGTATTGCAAAATTATCCGCGTCATTTCTGAAATACCCGAACGAATTTCCCATTATTATGACATGGTCAAAAGAAGATTCTGTAAGGCATAAAAAGCGAGCATCACATCGGATAAAGTTCAGCACAATGTCTTGCCTTCTTGCTACATGATATCCTAGAATCAGGAGTGGCATAGAGTAATCGATTAAGACGATATTCTCGTATCCTCGCCTCGAAAGTTCAAGGGAATGACGTCCCTGTCCTGCACAGAGGTCCAGGATAAGGTCATCGGGTCGAGGTTCTAGCAACTTTTCTATCAAATCAACTTCCGTTCGAGTTATCTCATCGTTGGCTATGCTCCTTGCGTCTGTGGCAAGATAAAGTTCGTCAAAAATCTTTCTCCACCAATCAGGATCAAAACTACTCATCAGGGTGGCCTCCAAAGGAAAAAAGGCCGTCCGTTGCCATCAGTGCCGGTTCTCCATTCCAGGGAGCCATAAATGCAAGCCTCTTTTCCTCGTCAGTAATATCAACGAATTCGTCCAGAGCGCCTTCCCTCCACATCTTTTCAAGCTTCACCGCATCTTTCCACAGGTTTACCGAGTACTCGGTGAGTGCCTCAATTTGCGCCTCGTTTATCAACCTGGGTCTTAAAGCCGTTTTTATGGGGCCAAGCAGGTAAGTATGCCCCATTTCCACAGCTTTTTCATCAACGCTTTCCTTGAATTCTTTTAATGTCGAATATGGAATGGCGAGAATACCCCGATTGATTTCATCCACGACTTCCTTGGTAGAAGTATCAGCGGGTAGCACTGCCAGGGGCTGAGTTCCTCCTCCTGAGCCAACATTTGTGGGAATCCCCCCGAACCTACCTAAAAAACCGATGAGACCACCATCGGTGATAAGGCACCGAAAGTCTGTTTGCCAGCGCTGGAGAACAACCTTCCCAGAATTATCGTCAAGCCAGGGAGATTCTTCCGCCCAGAGATGTAACGGCACAAGTTCTTGAACTATGTAATTATTGAATCTTAAAGCCTTCTCAATGTCAGCATCCGGATTTTCGCTCTTGAAACCAATGACAATACCCTTCCCCGAATAACCCTGTACCGGTTTTAAAATTAACCTGTCTATGTTCTCCCTTGTCCATGCAACAAGATCGTCTATCCGCTCACCTGCAGGGCCGGTTGTAGATCTTTCAAAGAACCTCCTCGTCCATGGGGTTCTCTCCACGGTGGTGGGAAAAAACTTGTCTCTGTAAGTATCCGTTACCGCTTCGAACACTCCCTTTGCACCCACTGGCTCCATGCCTCTGGGATTTACCACCATCCCATTCTCTATCGCTTTTTTCAACGCTGACAAATCGTACTCTTTTTCTAGCTCCAGAATTACATCGTTGTTAAAATCCATGTAAATCAATGTAACTTTCTCGCCTTTAAGATAGATTTCCCCGTTTTTTTCTTCAAATTCGTGGGGAGCTGCAAGTTTAGAAGATACCTCCGGCAGTGAATCAAGATACTTCACAAAATTGGTATTTTCTATCACGGTACCGATAGTATCGGGTTCAGCCGTAAGCACGATACGGGGTTTTTCTCCCGGGTTTCTTTTTTTATGTGCCCTTAGAAGCATTTCTGCAAAAGACGGTACCGGATTTAACAGAGGGTGTGAAAAGTTCAACGGAATTTCAAGTTTCAGCACGTCGTTCAGCTTTCTCCAGCAGAACTTCCCCAGTTCCTGCGTAATTCTCTGATAATCCCATCCACCGGGACTTCCAAGATTCCACTCCGAATGATAGCCTAAAAAATCTTTCACGCGGTACTCTCCTTATTTTGTTTTTTTCTCAGAAAATATATAATGTGGGAAAATACTTTTTTTTTGAACAATATTCAAGCCGTTATTGTAATTTTTTATTGATTGGATGAGTCGCAGTCTGGAGCCGTTCCTAAAATCATTAGAAAGGGTACACTATGAAGAAAGGTAAAGTTTTGTTGGACTGGGGTTACATGGGTTATCTGGAAGAAGGACACGGAGATCCTATGGTATTTGTCCATGGCGCAGGTAACAGGGGAGAAGTCTGGATAAAGCTCTTTAACACTCTCAGGAAAAAGTTTCGATTAATTGCTGTTGATCTCCCTGGGCATGGAGAATCAAGCTGCCTGGCGATAGATTCTGTTGAAAGCTATACTGCTGAAATTCTATCTTTTATCGATAAGATGGAACTTGAAAACGTAACCCTCGTAGGTCATTCCATGGGAGGAGCTATCACGATAAAAGCCACCCCGGCATCAAAGAGGATTTCAAGGTGTGTGCTTGTTGGTACCGGTGCGGAATTGAACGTAAACCCCAAACTTCTCAAAGGTTTGAAGGAGGATTTTCTCTCGTGGGCATCAACCATGGCAAAGTGGAGTTTTCTCAAAGGAGCCCCTCAAGAACTTATAAAAACCGCAACAGAAATGATGATTGAGGCAGGCAGAGATATCCTATACAATGATATGTATGCCTGTTCTACGTATTCCGGATCAAAAGAACTGGAACGTTTTGAAAAGCCAGCCCTTGTAGTTTGCGGGGAAAAAGATGTAATGACACCACCTGAACTGTCGGAAAAACTGGCAAAGATAATTCGTGATTCCAAGCTGAAATTCATCCCGGGAGCCGGCCACATGGTTCACCAGGAACAGCCGGAAGCCCTTGCCAGGGAAATCCTAGTATTTTGAGGGCGCTTTTAGAGGAGCGATACTAAATACAGAACATGTAACGCTTTAGCGTGTCTTGATCCTGACAGTATCGCAAAAAATCTCCTGTTTTGTCATTGCGAGCGAAGCGAAGCAATCTCACTGATTATGGGGGGGTAAGACCGGAGTAAGAATTGATGGATTAAGGAGTAAAGCAGAAGCTGATTCATCCCTAACCCTCAATCCTCAATCTCTTCCTGATGAGATTGCCGCGTCTCCCACACCCACTTTAAGCCATACATAAGTTGAAAACATTGTCATAAACTGGGTGTGGGATCCTCGCAATGACCGGCTTTAGGACTTTTTACGAAGCCATCAATCTTTGTCCTGAGTTTTGGTTGCGGCTTCGCTGCTTTAGACTCAAAATCCGTAGCACCTGATCGGCATAAGCTAAGCGGTGAAATAACCTCCAGGGCTTGTACAGATTCAAAGTCGGGGTCAGAGGTCAAAATATACTTCATGTTATTTTCTTTTTTGAAAAGTAGTTCACCTATAACCCGAGAAGTAAGCGGTTTTAATTCCATAGTAAATTCCCTTGTCTTGGGCTATCTTGCTCAGGAACAAAGTGTCTTGGGTCTCAAATATTCCGTAAAAATTTTCAATCTTTCCCGTGACTTGTTCCTGGTAGATCTTCAACGCCTTTCCCTGGATTTCCTTGTATGTAGCGTTAGGACCGAGATTTTGAATAGCTTTCCTTATAAAAACCTTTAAGTGAGGAGGTGCCACTACTTTTCGCTTTCTATTTCCTCTCTCACGGGAGCTTTTCATTTCTTCCTTCACTTCTGCTATACTGAATTCCAAGCTCAGCATCCCATGGATTCCCGCTTGCGCGGGAATGACAAGTGACCTAGAAACAATCAATCCCCCATGGTTGAAACTGTGGGCTACCTTGCCCCTTGACCATGGGGGTACGAAATCTCTGAAAGACACATTAGAACACTAGAAGGAGAAGTATGTATATAGGGATCCCAATAAACATCACAGCCATGCAGTATCCCATTATATCCCTTGCTCTCACCCCGCATATGCCTAGTAAAGGCAAAGCCCAGAAAGGCTGAAAAAGGTTGGTCCACTGGTCACCGTAGGCAAGAGCCATGATCACCTTTGGGATTGAAAAGTGGAGCGCTTCCGCCGCCTTGACCATTATAGGTCCCTGCACTGCCCATTGGCCTCCACCGGATGGAACGAAAATATTTACTATACAGGCACTCAGGTAGGTAAATACAGGGTACGTTGTACTGCTTGAGATGGCAACGAACCATCCGGCTATCAAGCCTACAAGGCCGGAAAACTTCATCATTCCCATGATGCCAGCATAAAAAGGAAACTGGAGAATAATCCCCGCACATCCCCTAACGCCTTCTGACACTGCCCGGACATAGGCGATAGGCCTTTTGTGGAGAAGAATGCCAACCATAAGAAAGGTAAAATTCACGATGTTAAGGTTTAATTTGAAACCCTTGGTGGCAAAATAATACACAATGTAAATAAGCCCACCGATACCAATTATCATGGAAAGGAGCACACTGTTCTCAAGCTTGTCGGCAAAAGTCCATTCTGCTCTAGGTGTCTCCTTTTCCTGGCCAGTATCACATAACTCTTTCCTTATAGGCTGTATTTTCTCTTCTTCTTTGGGAGCCATGAGATAAAACACTAGTGTTATGACTACAAGCATAACGGCAACCATTACCAGGTTCATTGGACTGCCCAGAGTCTCGGAAACTGGTATAATTCCTATCTCCTTTTCAAGAAAATGGCCCTTGGTGGCCACAAGCAAGGGGGCTGACCCAGAGAGCCCCATGTGCCAAACTGCTAGTCCCGAATATCCAGCGGCTACAAGTAACGGATAGTGAAACTTCCTATTGTTTTTAAATCCCTGCCTCCCCACTTCCAGGGCAAAAATGGCTCCAACTATAAGACCCAGTCCCCAGTTAATAAGACCGGCTATCATAGCTATTATCGCCACAAGGGCGGCCGCACCAGCACTCGATTTTGGCAGCCCCGCAAGCCATTTCAGGAACTTCTGGATCACGGCAGTAGTTGCAAGAGCATACCCCGTGACAAGGATCACGCACATTTGCATTCCGAACTTCAGTAGAACCCAAAAACCCTTATACCAGTATTGAATCATTTGGAACCAAGTTGTTTTGGTGAGGAAGACTCCCATAACGTAGGTGAGGATTGTGAGTAAAATCGCGAAAATCATCGGATCTGGCATGTACTTTTGAGCCCAGCGAGAAAAATAATCACCCATTTTACCAATCATAGCGCGACCTCCTTTCGGTTAGACATTTAACAAGGAACTTCCGCCACATCCATCATAGAACTTTTTAAACCTCGTCAAACCGATTGTCAATGTGAAGAAAAACACAATTTTCAATAATTTCGTTCATGAAAGAAAACTATATTAAAAGAAACTCTTGTTGATTACTTAGATTGCAAATGGTCTCTTCCACCCCATGCCACCCCAGCGATCCACCTAGAGATAGTTCCGATTCGGCATCTAACCAGAGAATCTTAGATGTCGGCTCTATGCTTGTCCGGGCCGTAATGGCCGTTTCTGAGTTCTGTTCGTTCAGCTAGTTTAGTAATCTCAGAAATCGGAATTAATCAGAGCTTGCTTAGGTGTGTTTTGGCTATACGGTGAAACTTCAGAACTGAAATCGTGGTTTTGGGGTCATACCGTGGGTTTTGAATATCGGCGTATAATGATAATTGTAAAAACCGAAGCCGGCGGAGGGATTCGAACCCACGACCTGCTGATTACGAATCAGCTGCTCTACCCCTGAGCTACGCCGGCAAAACCCTTATGTTGCCTTTTATCATGCAGGTTTATGGCAAGTCAACACAATTCTTGAAATAGGCAAAAACGCCAAAAAAAATGCAAAAATGGAGCTCTCAAAATGCTCCAAATCCGCTCCAAAAACTTTTGCAATTGTGGCCCAGTAGTGTCTAAGATTAAAAGGTGTTTAATGTGGTCAGTGAATGATTTGGGGGTATTTATGAAAAAAGCGCTTTGTTTTGGAAGCCTGTGGGGGCGTCTGGAAACATGAAGTACTGACTACTATGCTATATGGATAGAGGATGAATGGGATCAAAGTTTAGAAGAGTTCTAGGGTTTCAGTCTCAGAATGTACCCCCTTAATGATGAAGAAATTACTTTCCTCATTAAATCGGAACAATATGCCTCAAGCACATTCTCAGCCATCTCCGGCCAATTCCTACAAAACTTTATCTAAATTCAGCACTTTGGCTCTCACATATTTAGTTGCCAAAAACAAGACAGCATCAATGTAAGAGTCCTCTTAATTTAGGAAGAGGAGGAGGTCAAGAGCCCAATCTCACCAAATGGCGCTCATCCGCGCCGCGAACTGCCTTTATGCTAATACGCTTATCAAACGTAACAAATCTACCTCTATAGCGAACAGCCAGAGCAAGCAGATACATGTCTGTAATCTGGCGATGACTAAAAATACGAGACCAATCGAAAACGTCGGATTCCAGCAAGCTCATGTCGTCCGGCCAAAATTCGTGCTCTGGGCCCATCACAGCTTCTCTGAGACGCTCGGCCACATCACGAATTGGCAGAGTCCCTGGATACTTAGGATGAGACATAATACGAATACACCCATTTTGAGTAATTGGACAAGACGCCCACCCGTGCTGAACTTCACGCTTCCACCAAGAAACTGCTAGTCTATGAAACACATGGGCGGAATCTAACAGGGCAATCAACACATTGATATCTAATAGGGCCCGCATCACACACCCTCTTGTTCCCGCAGCCTTTCAATGAGCTCCTCACTCACGACTACGCCCCTTGAAGGAAAAGGACGAAATCCTGGTATCCCTTTCTCCTCACCTGCATCTACATTTGCCAGATGTCCTCGCCCCGCAAGAGCTTCCCTCGCCAATCTTGATAAAACTCGCCCTACAGAAACCCTTTCTTTCCTGGCCAGTTCCTTTACTGCTATTAATACATCATCTTCTATGTTTAGTGTGGTACGCATCTGCTGTCTCCAGTTTGGTTATTTGGCGCTAACGCGCCTTGATGCTAACGCATCAAAATCATTTTGTCAATAATTGATAAACTTTTTGTCGTTGCAACATAAAAATGTCACCCCCCATGAATTTAGGATCGTCGAAGTGTCAGGAAGAATACAAGTTGCATGTTGCAGTGGAAGCGCACTTGCTTCGCTCGCCGGTCTTGAGCTCTTGAGGGTACTGAGCGGACACGCTCCTTCGGGCGGACACTTCTTTCGACAAGCCTGATGGTTAGGGTTTCTGGAGCCCTCTCTGATTAGAAGATTCAGGGGAGCTTGGTGTTAAGAGATAACCCAAAGATCCAAAAGAAAATATGGTCAAGGGGGTAATAGCCGATAAAGATAAAGAAAGAATTCGAGAAAAGATAATCGATACAAGAGCTTACTCCCAACAAGTTCATTAGTCAGAGCGCTTAAGTGGTGAAACTCTGCTCACCCGGGCATCGAAAATGTTTGGGAGGTTAAGTGGATTCGTTGTCTATGACCAGTTTAAACTACGATATATAAACCAGGCAGTTACACGACTTTGACGGAGACTTGCCTCAAAAACACACGCCTTGACGGATCTCTCTTTCTCATGTTATGTGAAAGGAGCTTTCGCCGGATGGATGTGATCTTTACAATGACACTGCATACAAGCATGGCGGGCAACGAGCGGTGAAAACAACGGCCTATTTTAGAACAAGTGTTATGGCTCGCCGACCTTATCTCAAAATGGAATAGATTGAACGTGTCCTTAAAAACCCAACCCGCACGGAGGTGCAAAGTAACGGACGTATCCGTTACTGGGGATACGTTGCTGAGATGAATAAGTACCTGCGAGTCATCATTGAACCGGACGGGGAGACCCTGCATAACGCCTTCTTCGACCGCCGTTTCAGGCCTTAAAAAGGAGATAGTAAGATGATTTTCGAATACTATCCCGAAACGGATATGCTATATATCAAACTTGTTGAAGGTATAAGTACTGAATCTGAAGAGATTGCACCGGGAGTTGTCCTGGACTTCGATGAACATAATCGTCTAATTGGAGTTGAAATTGAAGATGCTAGCAAATTAGTCGATCTATCAAGGTTGGAATTAAGAGCAATTCCCATAGTTGACCTGATCCTTACCGACAAAGCCCCTGCGGCGGCATGAGCCTCCGATTTACATTTCGTTTGATACTAACCTTATTGAAGGAACCTCTGATTATTTCTGATTTCTAGGGGTACAATTTAATTAAACAAGTAGGGCAAGCACAACTCAGAAACCGCCATTCCGGCCGGAGCGAAGCGTAGAGCCGGAATCTAGAATTCTCTTGCTGGATGCCGCTTCGAGTCCGGCATGACGTGCAAGAAGCCAGTGACAAACTAAGTAATTAATCAGAGTTACCTTATGTATACGACTCTGACGGAGGTCTGAAAGCACTTTTATGAAAATGGCAACGTGGGGGGGAGACGAGAAGGTAGGGGCATACAAAAAGGGGGAAGACAGGTCTTCCCCCTCCGGTGTTGAACAAGAATAGCTCTAGCCAATTACCAGCTAGAACTTGAAGTTGATACCACTCTGGATTCGCCAGAAGTCGTCGGCACTTCCGTCGTAGCCGTTGCCAACATTGGCATCCTGAGCCCAGGCATCCATGGCATCATCGGAGAACAGATATTCCCCAATAATCTTGAAGGTCAAGCCCTTCCAGATTTTGTAAGTTGCTCCCAGTTGGATCGCCTGGCCCACATCCTTATCACCATTATAGGTGTCTTCGGCAAGCCTCATGTACATAAAAGCGGCTCTCATGGCGAACTTTTTCGAGAACTTGTAGTCACCCTGCAACCTGAACATCTGGAAACCCTTGTCCAGGAGGTACGGTGCGTCACTAAAGTAATTGTCCGTTCCGAAACCATCCTCAAATACAATCAAGCTACCCTTTACATCGGTGTCAATGGCATCGTAGTTTTCTGCGTTATCATCGTTTGGATCATCGTCACCGCTGGCATACCACCAGGTAAAAGTAGTTTTGAACTTGGGGGTCCAATTGTAGCCTAGGTCCAAGTGGAGAAAAAAAGCGTCACGATCCAATTGATCATCGTTACCATTCTCCACTACGTTATCATCAAAATCAATGGTGCCGCCTTCATAAATGAAATCCCAGTTGGCAAAGAACTGTCCGTACTTTAGACCGCCATCAAGACCGATGTAGTAATCGTCTTCGTCATAGGTATAAGAATGCCACGTATTCGGGTACGTTGCACTTCCAGCCTTAACACTCATGTCTTGGATGTGATAAACGGTACTGGTGTCATTCCCCTGATCAAAATAGACGAAAAACAATCCGACTTTCAGGCTTGCGCCTTCCCACTTAGGCTTGTAGGTGACCTTCGCAAAAAAGGCGTCATCGTCCTTATTTTCATTGGTAAAATCTTCTTCAGGCCTTATCCATGCCAATTGATAATCGAGCATCGGAGTGGAACCAAAATATCTCACACCCATTGCGGTTTCTTTCCACAACCATGGGTTAACATTAAGAGGCTGCAAACCGAGTCTCAAGCGGCTCGTATGGGAAACCAGCGGATTTTGGAAATCAGTATAGAGAAACCGGGTCTCTGTATTCACTCCGTCACCGGAGAGGCCTCCACCTCTGCTTTTACCCAAAGAACCTGGCTGACCAAACCTGAGGCTTCCAACTTCCATTGCCCAGACGCCCCTGGCTTTGTTGTCATCGGTGGAAAATTCGAAGCGGAGCCTGTATTTCGCTTCACCCCAGAAATGATCATTATTGTCATCCCCGTAAGCCTTACCACTATCGTCGTTGGTGTTACCGAGAATACCCTTCTTTCCGGGATCAAAGGCACGATCTATCGAGAGATATCCAATATCGTCAGCTGCTCCGGGATTAACGCTAAAGGTGTTATTCCTGGAACTAATTGTGGAACTTCCCCCAGGATTTATGGCTTCTACATTATTTGTTACATAAAACCTATTCCAGAAGTTACCGTGAACTTTAAAGTCCACAGCAGAAGCTGGCGTGGCATACCAAAGAAACATAGTCGCCAGCATCACTAGGCCAAGAAAAATGGCACCTTTCTTCATGGCATTTTCTCCTTTCTTTAACTGATTTGTAGTACTAGCCCCTAGAATTCACGTTACTTAAGACCTTCCTTTTCCTATCACCTCCTCTCGAACGAAAACTTATGCCCGCAATATTCTATCCTGCCCCATTGGCCCAACTGCTGCTTCCGACTCGTTACTCCCCACTGCTCCTTCTAACACGAAGACTAAATGAAAATTATCACAAGGCATCACAAATCTACCGCGCTCACTTTAGATCAGCGAACACAGACTCACGTTTCTCTAAAACTTGATAATCATAGCCATTAAATAGAAATGCATACTAGTGCCATTACCATAATTTTTTTATGACTGTCAATTCAAAAGATCGATTTTGCTCAAAAAAACATTTGAACGTATTGCAAGATAATGATAACGATAGAGGTATGCAGAAAAATTTCAGCAGGCGAAACTTAAGAAAACCGTGAAAAATATTGATGCATAAAGTAATCAAGCAGATATCAATTAATTAATTTTATATAATGTGGATCGAATCGAGAAATCGGGTTTTTATACCAGTTCATATATGCAAAATAGCATCAAACATAGTTTACTCCAGAATAAATAACACCGAAAATGGGCAAAGTCATGCCTGTAGCCTATCAAATAGCCTTTGATCTTGGGACATCCTACTCGGCGGCTTATTCTGACATAAAGAAAAAGACGGTGTGGGAACCCACGGTCATGGCCTTCGATAAGCGCAAACAACAAATTATAGCTTACGGCAGCCGTGCAAAATCGATGATAGGTTTTACACCTCCTCATCTAGAAATTCTCCAGCCATTGAAAGCTGGAATTGCTTGCGATTTTGACCTTGTCAATCCTTTCCTTCAATTCCTTACGAGGCAGATAACGGGAAGAAGAAAGCTCTTCGTTAGTCGGATCCTTGTCTGTCTTCCGTACGGGACGACAGGTGTAGAAGCTAGGGCTTACAGGAACCAATTGCAGGCAAACTTTCTTACAAAAGTTCACCTTGTCCGTCAGCCGCTGGCGGCAGCAATTGGAGCCGGCCTTGACATATTTGAAAGTAAGGCAAAGATCATAGTAAACATAGGTGGAGGAATAACAGAGATAGCCCTTATATCTATTGGCGGATTTGTTAAATGTGTTACGCTGCAGGCTGCTGGTCATGCCATGGATCAAGCAATTTTAAATCACCTAGAACATGCTTACCATTTTTCAGCAGGGGATCAACGGATCGAAGATATTAAAATCAAATACGCCAGCGTTGATGAAACTCAAATAAATTTTCCTATAGAGATAAAGGGGATGGACAGGCTAACGAGGCTACCCAGATCCATAACCATACCGAAAAAGGTATTGACCGAGGCCATAACTCCAGTAGTTGAACAAATACTTGAAGGAATTGATTCCGTTTTTGAAACCACTACACCTGAAATAGCAAATGATATAGCCAGCGAAGGAATATATCTAACTGGGGGAGGGGCTCACCTCCCCGGTTGGCAACGAATTATCAAGGATAGATTTGGAGTAAGCGTTAAAATACCCTCTGAACCGGAACTGTGTATTATCAAAGGGTTGAAGAAAATTCTCGAAAACTACAGTAGATACCAAGATATATTAGAAAAGGCCAAGTCATGTGTACCATAATTTGGCCCCTTAGAATACTTCCCTATAAGCATGTAGCGTTTTATCGTGTCATAATTCTTATGACTACCAGTGTCCGTCATAAATGAACCGCCCGCTTCGCTTAAGGCCCGAAGAACGCGAAGAAGGAAAATATTGCGGCCGGCGGGTTAACGCCGCCCACAATGCCTTGCACCCTTTCAGGGTAACAAGGGCAATGGACAACACGCATATCCTAGGAAGCGCACACAAGACACAAAGCTTCAGGCCCCAACTCAGATTGTCTGAACCAACAGCATGCCTGAAGGGCAGGCTTCTTTCCTTGAGCAGTTAGACACTGCTCAAGGAAAAAAGAATATCCCTTTGCGCTCTTAGCTTGCCCCGTTAAATCTTGTAACATTTAACTGGGGCGTCTTAGCGGTTCAAACTTGGTTGCGGCTTTGCTGCCTTAGCCTTCAATGCTTTGCTTCCCTCCCCACGGATTTCCTCATGCGATAAGAAACCACTGGCACAGGGCAGTGACGAAACATCTTTTCCGCAACGGATCCCAGTAGTACATGTTCAAGGTTTGTCCGACCCTTTGTTCCCATAACCACCATATCGATGTCTTCATCCCTTATAATTTTCAATAACTCATCAAAGGGATGACCTACCTTAAAAATGATTTTCAACTTTTCTCGAGGGAAATGGGTAGAAATAATCTCATTTTCCAGTAATTCTAACCTTTCTTTTTCAACCCCCTTTATATAATCTTCGGGATCTACCCTGTATCCCATGGATTCAATCGTACCAAGCGCCTGAACGTCTCTTATGTTTATAATATTAGCCGCGATCAACCGGGCATCAAGACCAGCAGCCAGTGTGGCAGCATAATCGAAAACACCCTTGGATCTTTCAGAAAAACATAAAGCCACAAGTATCTTTTTAATCTTTGTCATCTCTAAACTCTCACTTCTTTTTCGATTCAAGGTCTCTCACAGGTAAAGCCCTGTAATGACGTTTGTGAACCATCCTGTCGGTGTAATCGTAGCCCCTCCTAAAGTTATACACCCGTGCGGTAATACTTCGTTTCTCACCAGACCACACCCAACCACAACTAAGCCTAATTTCCGGCACCACTTTAACCCACTGCCCGCAATCAGTTTCATAGCCCTTGTAATTCTTGTCCCTCACGTACAGGCTCTTGAGTTCCTCCAGTGTGGGCATCCTCCAGTTATCATACTTCCCAAGCAATTGAGGGGGCCCGAGCCTACAGTACCTTTGTGCCCCTTTCCAATCTATATCTCCTTGGTTGTCGTATTTTGCCCACATCACCCCAAGCTGGTGATCCGTTACTGTACCGTCTCCATTATCGGTAAACCTATCACCACCCAGAAGTGGCCGGCTCAAAAGAAAGAAAAATGCAACGATTACAAGAGCTGAGAAAAATATAAAATCTTTCCTATTCATGACTTATCCTCATTCCGCGGGAAATTTTACATCTCTATTCCCTAAAAAAGCACCAACTAAGCTCCCACCGGTGCTGGTGCACTCCTCGGTATTCTGAACCTTTGCATCAAGTAAATCAATCCCCATAACGCCAAGCCTACCGGATACATCCAGTATCTCTGACTATGGGGGATGTGGAATAACTGTGCCATAAAGTCAGGTCGCATCATTATGAGTGTTACTCCAAGAAAAAGGGGTATTTCCCATATCTTGTTCTTCGTTATAAACCAGCCCTGAGTAGCAGATGCAAAGGCAAAGTTTCCTATACATGTCATTGCAAAGATCAACAACCCTTGAGGCCAGCTATTGATGTTATGGAGAATCAGATCACTGTTAAAAATGAACATGAAGGGTAAGATAGCAGTCCGGATATCGTACATGAAACCCTGGATACCGGTAGGTATTGGGTCTGACTTGGCAATTGCCGCAGCAGCGTAAGCGGCAAGTCCGACGGGTGGCGTATCATCGGCCAAAATCCCGAAGTAGAAACAGAAGAGATGAGCAGCCATCAGTGGAACCATGAACCCATAGCTGGATCCAATGGTCACGATTGCCGGTGCTGTCAACGAAGCCATAACTATGTATGTGGCTGTGGTCGGCAACCCCATTCCAATGATCAGGCTAGCTATCGCAGTGACTATAAGCATAATATAGATGTTTCCGCCTGAAACCGTATCGATTATTTGCGTGATCAATCCGCCCAGGCCCATTGCCACAACACCCACGATGATGCCTGCAGCCGCCGTGGCAAGAGCAACAGCGACCATGTTTCGGCCTCCGGCAGCAAAGGAAGAAAAAATATCAACAACCCCTTGCTTAAACGCTGGACCAATTGGTTGCTTATTTCTGTACGCCTTTATCGGGTGCTGCACAAGCATCAATATCAAAAGAACCCAAATGGCATTAAATGCCGAAGCTTCCGCAGAATGCCTTAAAACCATTAACTGATACAACAAGAATACAAGGGGTATTAGGTAGTGAAGACCACCAACGAGGGTCTTGAAAAATGGTGGTAACTCACTCTTAGGGAGACCTTTTAGCCCCAGTTTCGATGCTTCTATGTGCGTGATGTAAAGAAGCGCCGCATAGGAAGCAAAGGCAGGAATAGCAGCAGCCTTCACCACCGCTATGTACGGTACGTTTACATACTCGGCAATGATAAAGGCAGCGGCTCCCATGATGGGAGGGGCTATCTGTCCGTCGGTACTGGCAGCCACCTCGACAGCTGCAGCTTTTTTGGGCGGATACCCCACTTTTTTCATAAGAGGTATAGTAAAGGTGCCAGTGGTAACAATGTTTGCTATGCTTGAACCCGACACCAGCCCGGTGAGTCCGCTTCCAAGAACGGCGGCCTTTGCAGGACCACCCTTGAACCTACCCAGCAAACTCAGTGCAAGATTTATAAAATACCTCCCCGCTCCCGCCCGATCCAGCATAGCGCCAAAAAGAACGTAGAGAAAGACGATAGTTGCAGAAACATCTAGAGGTATCCCGTAGATACCCTCAGTTGACATGGTCATCTGCCCGACATAGCGATTCAGAGACACACCCTTAAATGCTATCACATCCGGCATGTATGGTCCGAGAAATGCGTAAGCGGAGAAAAATATGGCTATAAGAGAAAGGGCAGGACCAATCACCCTTCGGGAAGCTTCCAGCAACAGAACAACAAGCAAAAGCCCAATTACTATGTCTCTTGTGATTGGGGCTCCATACCTTGCGTTAATGCCCACGTAATCAATGGCAATATAGACCGCAGAAAGAGCTGCTACCACCGCAACTATGTAGTCAAATATAGGGATCCTGTCTCGGGCAGAAAGAAATTTCAACCCGAAGCGTGGTTTCTTAAAAAAAGGATAGTTTAGAAAAACAATTAGTAGGGCAAATCCAAGGTGTATTGCACGAATAAAAACAGCATTAAGAATTAACCAACTCGCAATTGAAAGCTGAAAAAGGCACCATATTACAGCAATAGTTGGTATAACCCACTTATCCGGTCCCTTGGGTTTTCTAGATACACCTTCTTCTTCCTCTGCTAATTTCTTAGCTAATTCAATACCTTCGTCTTTTTCCTTAATTTCTGGACTACTCACTTAAACCACCTTTGCGATAATTTGATTGGTTTCAATCCGGTCTTGCTTAAGGATCAATAGGAAAGGGAACGAGGAACACGGGCAAAAAGAAGTCGAAAGAGCGGCACAACGTCTCCTGATACATATAAAGCGAGGATGCATATGGCACAGATATACATCCTCGCTAATTCTGGCACTTCTTATTGTTTTTTGATGTACTTAATCAGACCTGACTCCTTGTAGTACTTGAGTGCACCCGGATGGAAAGGAGCAGTCAAGCCCTCAAGCATGTTTTGCTTTGTTAACACTGAATATGCCGGGTGGAGTGTTTTAAAATAATCGAAGTTTTCAAACACTTCTTTTGTAATGGCATAAACAACCTTGTCCGGAACCTTTGCGGAAGTCACGAATGTTGCTTTAACACCAAATGTCGGGACGTCTTCCTTGTTGGTTGCGTTCGGGTAAAACTTGATCGGAATTACAGCCTTGGCGTAATAAGGATACTTTGCGAGAAGCTTATCAAGACCGGTAATTGGTACAAAGTGTACCTTCCTTTTACCGGCGGTTGCTTCCTTGATTGCTCCACTCGGGTGACCTACAGTGTAGAAGAAAGCATCAATCCGACCATCTTGGAGCAATCCCGGAGCTTCAGCCGCCTTGGCACTTTCAGCCTTGATATCTTTTTTCCAATCAATTCCCGCATTCTCGAGAGCATCAATGGCATTTTGACGCTGACCGGAACCGGGATTGCCGATGTTTACTCTTTTGCCCCTGAGATCCTGGATGGTCTTGATACCAGCGTCGTCGGCTGCAACCAGAGTTACCGATTCAGGGTGAATGCTAAACACCGCCCTTAGGTCCTTCTGCGGCCCCTTGTCTTTCCACTCGGCAAGACCGTTCCAGGCCTGGTACTGGCGGTCTGACTGGCAAATACCAAAGTCAAGGTCCCCTGCAATGACAGCATTAATGTTGAATACCGAGCCGCCGGTTGACTCAACAGTGCACCTGATCCCATAGACGTCTCTTTTCTTGTTCACGATTTTAGCGATGGCACCGCCCGTCGGGTAGTAAACTCCGGTAATTCCTCCGGTGCCAATC
>JALSTM010000258.1 GCA_026983715.1 Desulfobacterales bacterium | reverse complement strand
GCGGTAGTGTTCCGCCAGTTCATCTTCTCCGAATATCTTGCAAAAAAGAGACGCGGCGGTAAGCCCGCCAAACACGGCTCCAACGGTAAATGCCGGAACACCGCGCCTTTCTTCCCACAGATCATAAGATTCTTTCGGGAGCCCAGTATCCGAGTCCCGGTACCTGCACATGAAATCAGCAGCGGTCTTAATAAGGGGTCTGTAAAGAGGCTTGATAAATTCAATATCGCGGTAGAGTACAAAATGGTTCCAGAGCGACCATATCACAAGAGCCGTTTCGTCTTCCTGGATTGGTAACTGTGGCTGCCCGTTTTCATACCAGGGATGCCATGAAGAAGCTAGAGTCCCGTCGGGATTAAACTTGTGAAGAAAATATCCCTCTTTTTCAATTGCCCTGGCGGCGAATTCAAAAAAATTTCTTGCCAGAACGGGATAACCAGCCATGTCGAGCGAATTTGCAACTAGCGCACCGTCTCTTGGCCACACGTAAGAATATGTGTCACGGTTAAAGTGAATGATGTCGGAATCGTTGGCGGCAACTATACCGCCTTTCCAGTCGATTTGTGTCCGAAGTATAAGAAGGCTTCTTTTATATAATTCTACAACTTCTTCTGGTAACCGGTCTAGTTGGGGGGATTCCTTCCGTACCCACAGCTTCCAGTAGTCACGGGTGCGTTTTATCAATGCTTGGGGAGATTTTTTCCCTACCAAACCGTTTAATCTTCTCACTTCGCTCCAGATATTGCTTGCAATTATCCAGTAATAGAGCTTGTCCCAAGATTGCCCTTTCAATTTAAGGCTTGTTCCCACCACAGAAACTACTGAACCTTGAGCAATCGGCGTTCCCGAAACGTTTCCGTTTACGACGTCGGAAAAACTGCCACCACTATCGCCACTCTTTTGAGAAACTTCATACAGGTCAACACCGGGTTTGCCATTGCGGAAGAGATTTACTAGAAAGTAACGCGCTTTCTTATAGTGCACGATTCCACCGGTTTCAGGATCAAAAGCGGCCGTGTCCCCCACATCGCTTCCCGAAATGTCAAAATCCTGAGTAAAAAAAATCTTTACTTCCCTCTCAAATTCTCTAAGGTTCTTTATCTGGATCTCACGAATGTAAACGTTTTCGTGAAAATCAACTGTATCCTTGCACTTGATAAGCAATCCCAGGCTTTCGACGTATAAGCTTATATCTGTTACGAGGGTCTCTTCTTCATACTTGAGTTCCCTTACCCAAGGAGATCCTATCCATTCAAATGCACCGTCGATCCAAATTCCCATACGAAACCTGTTTCCCTCCACGTGGTTTTCCTGGCCAACGTGAGGGAAGTACAGGTCACGGATCTGGTAATCTCTGTCAAAGCAAACAAGCAGTCTTCCATTTCCAACCGGGATGTCTCTTGGCATAAATTTTTCCTTTCGTGTACCGGTGATCTGTTTTCCATATGTTCACATGAAAAAGGTATTCATTCACACCAAGGAAAGTATCCGTGAGAGTAACTACGAGTTTACAAGATACCTTCCGCGTACGCCATATATAGTTTAGCTATAGGAAGCTCTGAATAATTCCGATTCCCAGGGCTACCAATCAATTCAATAAATAATACGAGCACAATTCAAAAACTGTCATTCCGGCCGAAGCGAAGCGTAGAGCCGGAATCTAGGATTCTCTAACTGGATGCCGGCTCGAGCCTGCCCCTGACTAGATCAGGAGTCCGGCATGACGTGCAAGCGGCCATTGCCAAACTAACTAATTTCTCAGAGTTTCCTATAGTAGATTCTGTACAGCTTTTTATCGTCCACACCCATTAAGTAAAGGGTCATGAGGATATGATTTTGCAAGGACGCCATAAGCAATCCCCGTTTTAAGTATCTTTCGGGAGACGAGTAAAGTTCCCTAGGAACGACAAGGAGCCCTCCGAGCTTTCGACACTTCCTCACAAAATCAACATCTTCCATAAGGTACTCTTTTTTAAATCCCCCAATTAACATAAAAGTTTCCCTCGAGCAGAAAATACCCTGGTCTCCATAGGGTAGTTTCAAAAGACGAGTTCTGATATTGGCCCATCTAGCTATCGCTCTGAGTGTCCGAGAATCAGTGTCAAAAGCCAGCTTGAAACAGCCCACAGCTTTTTTTTCTAGGGCAAGAATCTTTCTTACATGATAGCCAAAATTGGCAGGTGGCTTGCTGTCCACGTGCAGAAACCACAATGTATCTCCGCTGGCAATCTTAGCACCGAGATTGAGCTGTTTCCCTCTTCCCTTTGGCGAAAAACAAAGAGTGAACCCGGGATCTACAGTTTCGCAATACACCTGTGGATCCTCTGTTCCCTTTATCGCTATCACTTCGTCTCCAGGCCAGATCTGGTCGCAAAGAAGAGATACAAGGCCAACAAGCTTCTCTCGCTCACTCAAAAACGGGATAACAACTGAGATCTTGCTCTGAAAAAAGGGGCTGGACTGGAAGTAAGCTAGGTCCTCTTCCCTGTCAATATCCCTTCTTTTTTTGATAACACGGACAGTTCCGAGCTTTTCAAGCGAACGATATGTTCTGTCAAATATAGAGCCATCTCCCCAAGAATCGTATTTGAAAGGAAGATCTGAAGAAGATGAAAGCCCAAGCAGATAGAAGCCTCCGTCCTCTGCAGGACCAATCACCGAAGTACCGTATGCGATTCCGTCAAAAGCTTCTCGCAGATCGTTGACGTTGAGATCGGCTATATCTGTTCCTATGATAACGACTCTATCGTATCCGGAATCCCACAGTTGGCGGAAAGCAGCGCTCATGCGTTCGCCTAGGTTACATCCTGCCTGAGGTATGAATTTCCATGGGCCCGGAAAATGTCTTTTTACCTCGTTTTTTCTTTCTCCTGGTGAGAAAAAAACAAACACTTCCACTTCTGGGCTACAATGTTTAAAGTCATCTACAATACCAAGCGTTCGATAAAGCAATTTCCAGTAAACGTCTGTGGCGGCGATTGGTCCTATCTTCCCCGCGAGTCTAGATTTGACTTTGCCGGCTTCGGGGTATTTCATGAAAACAATAAGGGCTTGTTTCATCGGGTGCACTTTGAGGTTGAGAGTTTTATAATGAAGATATGCTAGATTTATGATAGACATTAAGTGAAAATCAGGCAAGGATATTTTGGGGAGTAACTGTGTGAAAGAAAGCGCTGGTAAGAAAAAAGCGATCGGGAAAGCGATAGGTTTGTTGTTTTTTATCCTTGGCTCAATTTACCTGGTTCGTTTCACCCCTATTAAGGAACAATTGAATGTCCAATCCTTTGCTACCCTGGTTGAGGTCTACGGTTTCTGGTCACCCCTTATATTCATTCTAATTTACGCGGTAGGTGTTTGCCTGTTTTTGCCTGGGACACTTCTTACCGGGATTGGAGCCGCCGTTTTTGGTCCTTACCGGGGATTTATTTACGTGTGGATAGGGGCGATGCTGGGGGCAAGCGGGGCATTTTTCATAGGCCGAACACTGGGGAGGGATTTTGCCGCTTCACTTATTGGTGAAAGGCTCAAAAAATACGATGATGCTATTGAGAAAAACGGCTTTGCCACGGTACTCTACTTGCGTCTTATCTACTTTCCGTTTACGCCGCTGAATTTTGGGATGGGTCTAACCAAGGTGCGGTTTTGGGATTACCTTGCCGGTACCGGCCTCGGAATTATCGCCGGCACATTTATAATCACGTACTTTGTCGGTACCCTCAAAGAGATCTGGGTTACCGGGAACTGGGAGGGACTCTTTTCTTTTAAAGTTGTTTTCTCTATTATCCTTTTTATTTTTTCTTTTTTTATACCGAAACTGGTAAAGAAAATAAGGAAAGAAAACTGATTTTCGTGATCAAAAGATCAGTTTGCACCCTATTCACGAGTCAAAATGGGAAACAAGAACGAGCAGAAACCAAAACATGCACTTGATCCAGCCAGGTGGGTCGATCTTTACGGGGATTATCTTTACAGCTACGCTCTTTTGCATGTTCGTGATGCATCCGTAGCCGAAGACCTGGTTCAGGAAACATTCCTTTCCGCTTTTCGGAGTAAAGATAATTTTAAGGCGCGTTCAAGTGAAAAAACCTGGCTCACGTCCATTTTGAAGCACAAGATACTTGACCATTTTCGGAAAGAGAAAAAAGAAAACCGTGAAACTACAAATCTTGATGTTAGCGCCGTGGAAAACGATTTTTTTGACAACCATGGTCACTGGAAAATTATGCCCAAAAACTGGACTCCGGAGCCATATCAGTCATATGAAAACAAAGAGTTCTGGAAAGTGGTCTTGTGGTGCCTGGGGAAAATGCCGGAGAGACTGAAGACAGTTTTTTTGCTTCGAGAAATGGATGCGTGGGATTCTAGAAAAATTTGTAAGGTTCTTGAAATATCACCGACAAATCTATGGGTGATATTGTATAGAGCCAGGTTGCTCATGAGGAAGTGCCTTGAAGTGAACTGGTTTACCACTAATGGCACGAAGGATTAAGATGAAGCCCTGGATTTTTAATTGCAAAGAGGTGTCACGGCTGGTGTCGGAGTCTCTCGATAGAGAGCTTTCTCTTCCTCAAAAAATTGGGATACGGATGCATCTTTTCATGTGTAATTTCTGTTCCCTTTATAAGAAGCAGATCATTGTCATGAGAGATGCAATGAGATTACTTGCTCAGGTAGACGAATTCCCAGAACCTGCGGTGCTATCTTCCGAAGCAAAGAGAAGGATTAAGCGCCTACTAACTGTTCATCAAGAAACCGGGTCTCTGGTTGACTGAACCGGCGCTGTTATCAAGCTTGCACAGACATACCTTAAAATCGGGAAGCCCAAAAGAGATGATCTGGACAATGGGAGAGCCTGTTTAAGGCGCTTGGGTGTCAACCAGAGAGCTTTCTTTTTTTGAAAGTCTTAAATATCCCCGTTGCTTTCGTTCGACCAGGTATCCTGGGAAAAATCATCTAACGGGTTATCTCCGCTACGATTTTGTAAGGAAAGCTCTTTTTTCGCGACTAAGTTACATAAAAACGTAAAAAACGGGAGATTCTGTGTTTCGCGCGGTAAAACGCACATCATATAAACCAAAGAACGACCAAAAAGGGGTAAGTATGAACAAACCAGCGCACCTGGAACCTCAAGATAGATACAATATGGAGCTTCTATCAAACGTTCATCCCGGGGACTGGAAAAACCCTAAACCTCGCCCTTGCTATGATTTCGTCGTTATAGGTGGGGGAACAGCGGGGCTTGTAGCTGCTGCGGGAGCGTCGGGACTGGGGGCAAAAGTAGCACTTATTGAGAAAAATCTCTTGGGAGGGGACTGCTTGAATGTCGGTTGTGTCCCTTCAAAATCACTAATCCGGTCCTCTCGTGCTTATGCTGAAGTCAGGGATGCGCCTGCCTACGGGATTCGTGTCCCACAAGGCGTTGAAGTTGATTTTTCGGAAGTTATGGAAAGGATGAGAAAACTCCGGGCTAGGATTGCTCGTCACGATTCCGCGAGGAGATTCAGGGATCTCGGAATTGACGTTTTTCTTGGCAAGGGACGATTCTCAGGTGAAAAATCTATAGATGTTTCCGGAAAACAACTCCATTTCAAGAAAGCTCTCATAGCTACAGGAGCGCGAGCTATTGGCCTTCCCATCAAAGGTCTTACAGAAGCCGGATATCTCACCAATGAAACGATTTTCTCGCTCACCGAAAGGCCTACCAGGCTCGCTGTCATAGGCGGAGGTCCTCTTGGTTGTGAACTTGCCCAGGCTTTTCAGCGCCTCGGGTCTTCAGTCACAGTAATCGAGATTCTACCGAAACTTCTTGGGCCCGAAGATGAGGATGCTTCAACGGTCGTGGCCAGGGCTCTTGAAAAGGACGGTATAAGAGTTATTCTCAATGCTACCATCACTGAAATCAAGAAAGAAAAGGGAGTAAAAAAGATCCTTGTTTGCGAAAACGGCAAGGAACACGTAGTTTTAGCCGATGAAATTCTGCTAGGTGCCGGAAGGGCCCCCAACGTTGAATCGCTTGACCTAGAAGTAGCTGGTGTGGAATATGACCTACGAAAGGGAATACTTGTTAACGATCGACTTCAAACTACCAATCCCGATGTATTTGCAGCCGGTGACGTATGCCTCAAATACAAGTTTACGCACATGGCTGACGCATCTGCCCGAATAGTGATCCAGAACGCTCTTTTTTCCGGCAGAAAAAAGATATCGGCTCTAACGATTCCCTGGTGTACCTATACCGATCCCGAGGTCGCGCACGTTGGAATGACTGAAAAAGATATTAAAGAAAAGGGACTTAACATAAAAACGATTATGATTCCCTTCAACGAGGTGGACAGAGCAATCCTTGATGGCGAAGAAGACGGATTCCTGAAAGTCTATATTAAGAAGGGCTCGGATAAAATTCTGGGTGCAACCATCGTGGCTCGCCATGCGGGCGAGATGATAGGCGAAATAGCACTGGCAATTAGCGCGAAAGTGGGTTTGAAGAAACTGGCTACCGTTATTCATCCGTATCCCACCCAGGCTGAAGCAATTAAAAAGGCCGCAGACGAATACAATCGGTTACGACTTACGCCCTTTACAAAGCGCCTTTTATTATGGTGGATGAAGTGGAGTTTGCGGAAATGAGGTATTACGGGCAGCAT
>JALSTM010000257.1 GCA_026983715.1 Desulfobacterales bacterium | reverse complement strand
CTTGAAGTAATGTCCAGTAAGGACGCAATACTCTGGTTACTATGGGGGAAAAGATCTACCCTTATGAACACATCCCGTATTTCCCCGTCCTTTCTTACAAACCGAAATTCATACTCCTTCGGTATCTCTTTTTTTGCACATCTTCTTTCCCGGTGGTATTTCAACATCTGTTTTAAATCATCGGGGTGAACAAGTTTTGTCCAGCTCATTTTCCCAACAACTTCATCCCTGGTGTATCCGCTGGATACTTCAAATTGTGCATTTACCATTGAAATGGTTGTATCTTCATCAATTACCATGGTTGCGGCAGTGGAATTCTCAAAGAGGCTCCTGTATCTTTTCTCGCTCTGTTTAAGTTTCTCCTCAGTGTCTCTGAGCGCAGAAATAAGCCTTGTAAGCTGTTCGACGTCACGGAGTCGCTTTTTCCCGGCTTCTTCCGAGAGCTTCTTGTAATATTCAATTTCTCTTTCCGCTTGAAGGAGTTTTTCCTCTAGCTCCCCACTTTTACCTTTCAAATGGCTACTCCTGTCCTCTTTTCTCACTTACTCCACCCTATTTTGCCCAAATTATGAGTACCCCCGTCCAATCCAACCCCCTGCTTTTACCGAGTAAGGGAGCAATTTCAACGCCGGAATAAAATCCTAGAAGCGGTACTTTATGTTTGTTACATTCCTTCTGAACCGTTACCGCTTCCTCGGTCAATGTATTTGAAAACTCCGCCGTTCTTCCGGCACAGTCTATATAGAGGGCAAACAGGGGTTTCTTGCCTTCGGCAGTGATCCTGTTGAAAAGTCGTTTTGAATTTCTGGCAGCCGACTCAATCATCTTCTGTCCGTCTCTCAACATGAACTGAAATTCCACCCCTTCTTCAAGATCCGGTTCAAAGATACCTATGCTTTTGCCATCAGGCATCACACCTGTTATGAGCCTGTTAACATATTTTCCTTCTTCAAATTTTTCAAACTTCTCGCCGCAGTTAATTCCTATGGTAAGAAGTTTGACGGGGTGTTCGTCTCGCCACACTGAACTTCCATAGAGTTCATCAATAACCTCCGCTGCCGGTCTGCCGTCAATCTCATGTATAACAGCCTCGTTTTTTCTTGTTATGGTGTGATAAATACCGTCGAGAGGAGTACACCCGTGCATAATTGTGTAGTCACAGCTAAATTCACCGTTCATCAGTACGGCTACTACAGCTTGATCTTTTACAGAATCGCCGCAAAACTGCTTTGTAGGACCAAAAGAATATTCACTGAGAACTCCCGCCCCTAAAACAGGAATATTGCAGTCTAGGGATTTCAGGAAGCCTTTTAGCAGCTCCGATGATGAGTTTAAAATAGGAGGGTTATCACAGGAACCCGGTATTTTTAGGGAATCATAAAAGATAAGAAAATTTTTTCCGAGTATGGGTTTAGCAAAGCAGGAAGCTAGTTTTTTCCCGGCATACTTTTCACCTGATCCGAGATCAGACACCCAATGGAGTTCATGACAAAGCGATAGAGCCTCAATTACAGCCACAGCAGATGGAAAATCCTTGTAATCTACTTGATTGTTAGTGATAACCCCTATGGCAGATCCCCCTATCACGGGGACCCCGTTACCTATAACGGACTTTATCCCGTCAAAATAATTAACGGCATCCAGATGCGCGCTGCAGAAAGCTATAACCAATGACGGCAATTTTATTTCACCAAGACTTATAGCTCGTTGAGCTGATAGCTTCCCTGCTTCAAAAGAATCTTTGATGTTGCAATGGCCAATAGAAACTTTCATTAATCTAAGGTCTTTAGAGACTTCAAAAAACTGTATGCACCAGGGTTATCAAAGGTAGGAGCTCAAGTTGTATAATACTCTAGCCCAACAGCTTTGTCAAAAAGATAGCACAGAATCTACGATGCATGCCAACATTATACTTTTCCATCTATCCTGCGTATATCACATACAAAAATTTGTTTGTTTCTTGACTGGATGTTTTGTGACATGTATATTGAAAGCAATCGCCGCAGAGCGAAATTGCAGTTAGGGCCTCGAGTAGAAAACCTTTAAAATCAAAGGAGGGTAGGACATGAAAAAATTATTGGCACTCATGGTTGCATCTATTCTTACGATATGTCTGGTTACCCTGGTTTTCGCCGGAGAGGCTGTAAACAAGCCACTCCTTTCCGGAGAAAAACAATTTCACCAGAGCCTTACAAACGCGATCCCGAAAGATCACCTCATTGACGTGTTTAAACTCCACGAAGTATGGCAAAAAGCCATGGCTGACCCTGCATACCGTAAGAAGATTTACCTGCTTGATGTGAGGACTCACCCTGAATTTTATGCTTTTCATATCCGGGGTTCAGATCACGTAAGTATGACACACGTTTACACTCTTCCCAAAAAGATTAAGGATCCGAACGCTGAAATTTACGTTTGGTGCAGAACTCAGCACAGAGCCACATACGTGGCCGGCCTCCTTTACAAGTACGGTTACAAGAAAGTTTACTGCGTGGTCTCTACCACCAAGAACGGGAAAAAATACTACGGAGGCGTCGTTGGCTGGGCTCAGGCTGGTTTTCCCTTCGTAAATCAATTTTGCGGCGAATTTAAAATTACCAAGTACCACAAGCTATTAAATGAAAAGGGCGAATACCGCCTCAGAATGTTTCATCCTTACTAAATACGATACCTAGAACTAATCCGGTGAAAGGAAACCTCATTTGAGGTTTCCTTTTAATAAAGACGTCTCCATTGAAACACCCTCATATTGACATACCAAACAATATTTTCTAGCATGACGGATATCGTTCGGTAACTCAGCAAACTGAAGCTAACTTGATTCCACTTTAGGTGAGTTTACCTCTAGTGTTGTGATACATTGGATACAATACCTCAGTTTGCTTTCCACCTACAATTTAGAAACCGTGTTAAGTCTTGGAGGAGAAGCCAATGCCAAAGTTCTGTACCAATTGTGGCAATCCCTTGTCCGAAGGATCAAACTTTTGCACTCAGTGCGGTCAAAAAGTGACGGAAGCATCATATGGAAGAAGGGCACCAGGTGCAAATAGCCCATCACAGGCACACCAACAGGCACCACCAATACCACCACGTACCTATAAAAAACCTGCCCAGAACCTCGATATTTTCTTCTACATACCCATGGGTGTGTGTGGGATAGTTTTTCTTGTCACACTGTCTGTACTCGGGAAAGTTTTCAGGGCTGGGCTAGCCGTACCAGTTTTGCTTGGTATGCTCCTAGTCGCAGGCATTTGCTATGGCATCTGGGCTTGGCCTTTCAAACAATATAAACTGGGAAATACTGCTCAGGCAAAAAAAGGGGTACTTGTATTCTCATGTGTATTCGCTCTATCCTTGCTCCTTGATTTGGCAAGGGGAGAGGTGATTTCAATGTTTCTTGACGTTGTCTCCATTGGATCCCTAGTCTACCTCTATCATAAACTAAGCTGAAGTTTATGATAAGTCTCATAAATTTGGATTTTTAGAACTCCGATACAATATAAGGAGGCTACTAAGAATAATCCAGAATTCATTATTCCGGCCGGAGCGAAGCGTAGAGCCGGAATCTAGGGTTCTTTAACCGGATGCCGGATCAAAGTCTGCCCCTGACTAGATCAGGGCAAGCATGACGTACAAAAGCCACCCTGGCTATCTGAAGAATTAATCAGAGGTTCCATAACTTAAAGACCATTAGAAATCAAAGAAGCAAGAAACCCTCTACTTTCAGCACTGCCATTGATATCAAGGGATTTATGCTGTCATCATTATGGCATAAATGTAGTCATGCTCAACGAGGAGAAACGCATCATGGTTCGAACGCAAATTCAGCTAACCGAGGAACAGGCTGAAAAATTGAAGCAGCTTTCAGCCGAGAGGCGTGAGTCTGTTGCTGCCCTTATACGGAAAGCTGTGGACCAGTTTATTGCCACTGGGGGAATTGACCGCTCCACCCTTTACCGCCGTGCTGCATCGGGTGTCGGAAAGTACGAGGCTGATAAAAGCGACATTTCCATTCGTCATGATCATTATCTTGAGGAGGCCTTTGAGCCATGATTGTTCTTGCGGACACCTCCGGGCTTTTCGCCTTGCTGGTGAAAAACGATCATATGCACGTCCGAGCAAAGCTCAATTTCCAGTATTTCAGCGAGCATCGTGCCCAATTGCTTACTAGTTCCTTTGTCCTGATCGAAACCATAGCACTTTTGCAACGACGAGTGGGCCTCGCGGCCATCCACGACTTCCAGTCAAAGATTATCCCCTTGCTGGAGATCATATGGGTGTACAACGATTTGTACACCAAGGCGGTGCAACGCCTTTTTATCCTGAATAGACGTGGCATAAGCCTGGTTGATTGCATCAGCTTTGAGATAATGGAGTCACGGGGCATTACGCAGGCCTTCACTTTTGACGAGCATTTCCTGGAAATAGGTTTTACTCTCGCCCCCTTTCACGATCTGGATTAACAGTGAATAACCGGCTTTCCCCGCAAGCTAAAAGTATGGTAGACGGAAAAACTTAGAAACCCTGGAAGGAAATCTGGGATGAGTTATGAGGTCTATTTAACCGAAACCTTCCAGAAATCCATAAAATTTCTGAAAAAGAAATATCGTCACGTGAAAGAGGATATTCTGGATAAGATAGGGGAGTTAGAAAAGGATCCCGCTACCG
>JALSTM010000256.1 GCA_026983715.1 Desulfobacterales bacterium | reverse complement strand
AATGTTACTGGAGCAATAGAATATATCCTAGATATTTCACAAGAAGTTTCTATTATGGAAGCCGTAGAACATCTTGTAGACGCTGTTGTTAACGGTGATTTAGACACACGTGCAGATACGACTACTTTCGAAGGTTACTATGAAAGAATCCTTCTTGCTGTCAATAAACTTGTCGATGCCTTCGTATCTCCCATAAACGTAACCTCAGAATACATTGCCAGGATCTCACAGGGTGACGTTCCGGAGAAAATTTCAGATGAATACAAAGGAGAATTTAACAAAATAAAAACATCTCTCAACGAACTTATCGACTCGCTAAACATTATAGGGGAAACTGCCCAAAGAATGGCAGAAAATGATCTTTCGGTAACCATTCACCCGAGGTCCGAAAAAGATCAACTGATGCATGCCCTAGAACGGATGGTCGCAAACATCAACGAAACACTACATCAGATAAATACAGGGGTAGACCAGGTGGCTGCAGCGGCAGGCCAGGTGGCAGATTCAAGTCAATCACTTTCGCAGGGCGCAACTGAACAGGCAAGCGCACTGGAAGAAATATCAAGTTCCATGAGTGAAATCGCTTCACAGGTAAAAGAAAATGCTGAAAACGCTGCTCAGGCCAACCAGCTAGCTGCTGATGCGAGAGGAAGTGCTGAAAACGGAAATGAGCGGATGCAAGAAATGGTAGATTCTATGAAGGAAATTAACGAGGCAAGCCAGAATATAGCTAACATAAACAAAGTAATCGACGAGATAGCGTTTCAGACAAATCTGCTGGCATTAAACGCTGCAGTAGAAGCGGCCAGAGCCGGAAAGCACGGAAAGGGTTTTGCCGTTGTGGCAGAAGAAGTGAGAAACCTTGCAGCGAGAAGTGCTAAAGCAGCCAAGGAAACAGCGGAAATGATTGAAAGCTCAATTAAAAAGGTTGAAGGAGGAATGGAGATAGCGGCCAGGACAGCAGAGGCGCTCACGGAGATCGTGAACGGAGTTACCAAGGTAACTGACTTAATTGCCGAAATCTCAGCCGCATCCAACGAACAAACCCAGGCAATAGAACAAGTTAGTGAGGGACTCAACCAGATCGACCAAGTTACACAACAAAACGCAGCAAATGCAGAACAAACAGCTTCCGCATCGGAAGAATTGTCCAGTCAAGCGGCTGAACTGAGGGAAATGGTAGCGACGTTCAAACTGGCAGAGATTGAAAAGACCGTATCGCCGGATATTTCATCTCTCACTCCGGAGATGTTAGCCATGCTAAAAGAAATGCTAAACAACCACACCCAGTTAGTCACTCCTGCCAAGCAAGTGATACCTCAAAAAGGCAATGGAACTCCTAGGGGCGCAGGCTGGAACCAGTTAGGAAACGATGGTCATGGTGAAAGTGACCAGGAACGTTCGATAATCCTTGACAGCACCGAATTTGGTAAATACTAGCAAACAAGTAAAGTCTAAGGATTTTACCATGATAGCAATAAGCGATCGAGAATTTGGAGTTATTCGAAATATCGTTTATAAGAACACAGGAATAAATCTCACTGAAGAAAAGAGGAGCCTCGTAATAGGGCGACTTTACAGATACCTCAAGGAATCGCGGTACGATAGCTTTACTTCCTATTGCAATCATCTCTTGGAAGATCGTACCGGTAAAGCTTTGAATGATCTAGTGAATAGGATTACCACCAATTTTACTTATTTCTATCGTGAAAGCAGACATTTTGATTTTTTTACGTCAAACATATTACCTGAAATGATTACACGCTTAAAAAATGAGCAATCCAACGATCTCAGGATATGGTGTGCTGGTTGTGCCACCGGAGAAGAACCGTATACGCTAGCGATCCTCATGCTTGAGTTTTTTGGAAACAGATACAGTGCCTGGGACGCTGGTGTGCTTGCCACGGACATATCTGAGAAAGCTCTCAGAAAAGCGATATCAGCAATCTATTCGAGCGATAGCCTCAGAAAAGTACCGTCAATGATTAAAAGAAAGTATTTTAGAAAAGTAGACGATCGAACCTGGCAACTTACTGAAGAGGTAAAAAAGGAAGTCCTCTTCAGACGCTTCAACTTGATAAACAACAGGTTCCCTTTTAAAAAACCGTTTCACACAATTTTTTGCAGAAACGTAATGATCTACTTTGACCATCCCACGAGGCTTGAAATCATAAAGAAATTCCATGATTTCCTTGTTCCCGGAGGGTACCTAATCGTAAGCCACTCCGAATCACTTGGTCGGTCCCAAGATCTCTATCGCTACGTTATGCCAGGGGTCTACCAAAAACCATGGAGAAGATTATCTACGGCAAATTCTGTGCAAACCGGAATAACGTTTGGAACTGACTAGTAGAGCACTTTTGAACAAGAGATCTTTATCACGGGAGATAGATGATGATAAGACAAAATAGCACTGCGCCGAGAATTCAACACCGCACAACTAATAAGAAAAGGATTAAGGTGCTTATAGTTGATGACTCGGCACTGGTTAGAAATATTCTATCCAAGGGATTATCCATGGATCCCGCTATAGAAGTTGTTGGTACAGCGAAAGATCCTTACGTTGCACGGGATATGATATTGAAGCATGACCCGGATGTGATGACACTTGACGTAGAGATGCCGAAAATGGATGGCGTGGAGTTTCTGAGAAAACTCATGCCCCAGTATCCGATTCCGGTCGTGATGGTGAGCTCTCTTACTCAGAAAGGCAAGAGAATAACTTTGGAAGCTCTTGAGGCCGGAGCCGTGGAAATTGTTCCGAAACCCACAACTAATCTGGCTCGAGGGTTGAACGAAATGATGAGTGACCTGAGGCAAAAAGTAAAAATTGCTTCACGAGCCAACGTCTCGCACTGGAAGAACAGGAAACCCGTGTTCAGACATAAACTGAATCACGACTCGAAGTCACTGGCAGAATCTACTGACAAAGTCGTTGCAATTGGAGCCTCAACTGGTGGCACCGAAGCTATCAAAAATGTTGTTTCAACTTTTCCGGCAGCTTTCCCCGGCGTAGTTATCGTACAGCACATGCCGGCAGGATTTACGAAAATGTTTGCAGAGCGATTAAATTCTATCTGTGCAATGGATGTCAAGGAAGCTTCGAATGGTGACAAAGTAATGCCAGGAAGAATTCTGGTTGCACCGGGCAACTATCACATGAAGGTAAGGAGATCCGGTGGGTTTTATTACGTAGAACTGACAAACGGAGAAAAAGTCAACGGGCATCGCCCTTCTGTAAATGTTCTGATGCATTCCGTAGCAAAATATGTTGGGGCAAATGCTATAGGGGTAATGCTAACGGGCATGGGAAGTGACGGCGCCGATGGAATGTTGGCAATGAGAAGAGCCGGTGCCAGGACAGTGGCCCAGAATGAAGAAACTTCCGTTGTATTCGGAATGCCAAAAGTAGCATACGAAATTGGAGCAGCAGAAAAGCTTCTTCCTCTTGATGAAATCGGTCACGACGTTATCAAGCTACTTGCAGGGGAAAAAATATGAAAACTGTCCTCTTAGGCATAGGAGACATTGGAATTTCTAATGATCCAGAAGAAATTCTTAAAACCTGCGCACTTGGGTCGTGTGTTGCAGTCATCATATTAAATCCTTCAGTGAGGGCTGCCGCAATGGCTCATATTGCTCTTCCTTGTTCAAGCACAAATATTAAAAAAGCAAGGTTAAAACCTGGGTATTTCGCAGATACCGGTATACCTGCCTTACTGAAATTGATGAACAAGGTTTCATCAAACGGTACAAGAAAAAATCTTTTTGTCAAGATTGTCGGAGGTGCCCAAATCATGGACAAAAGAAATACTTTTAACATAGGAAAACGCAATGTGCTGGCAATAAAAAAAATTTTGTGGAGTTACGGACTCGGCGTCATAGCAGAAGACACCGGTGGTGACATCAGCAGAACAGTGATTGTCCCCCTAAGCACGGGCAAGGTGATTGTTTCATCACCAGGATTGCCAGAGAAATATATTTGAGGGATAACAAGAACTCATTGCAACGAGAGGTAAAAGCCAGATGAAACATATATTGATTGTGGATGATTCCTCTACGGCTCGTTTGTGTATTAAAACGTGTATAAAAAGTGCCGGAATCAGGGACGTAACATTTCACGAAGCAAATAACGGCAAGGAAGCTCTCAGTGTCCTTATGAACAAAAAGATTATACCTGACCTTATCGTAACAGACCTTAACATGCCGCTCATGAATGGAGAATTACTGCTCAAAAAGGTTAAATCCAGCCCAAAATTTACCGATGTACCGGTGGTTATAATTACAAGCACGCATAATGCTTCCCTCGAAAACAGGTTAACGGAATGCGGGGCATTTGCCGTGCTCAACAAACCGGTGACTGCCGGTAGTTTTTCGTCCGTCTGTGATCATTTAATACCTGGAGCTGAACCAACTTGGGGCTGACAAGGAGAGAAATATGGATAAATCTCCCAAATCGATCATAAATAAAATCGAATCAGTGGTTACATCAAAAATTGAAGAAATGATGTTCGTTGAAGTGAATGTCGCCAGGGATAACATGCAAAAGCCAAAACTCGACGAACCGATCACCGCTGTGATCCACCTCCGTGAACCTTTCGAAGGGAGATTCACAATCAGCGTGGGAAGGGAACTTGCCATCAGCCTTGCTACGTCTCTCTTTAACTCAGAAAACAAGAAAATCGATAACGAAATTGTTGATGATTTGACAAGGGAGATACTTAATATATTAGCGGGGGCAGTAATGGCATCACTTTTAAAGGCAAAGGCTAACTTTAAACTGGGTATACCAATCATTTCAAGAGGCGAGCGTCCCAGTGCTTCCGACAGTTTTTTCCATTTTGAAATCGATGGCTATCCCTTTTTGTTTGAGACTCCAAAGCCGGAATTGTTTATGCGTGAACTCTAAAAAACAGGTGAACTTTCAACAAGCTACAATTGGGGGAAACTTGATGTTGAAAAAAATTCACGCGTTGCACACAACAAAAACGGAAAATAAACTGTGCCCTTATATAGAAAACCCTAGTAAGTCATGCTATTGCACCTCACTGAATTCGATGAAGATTCTACTGGTGGTCGAGTATTGCATGAACAACTACTACAAATGCCCTATTTTCCAAAAACTTCCCGGAGAACAACGGCGAGGATAGAAGCAAAAAAAGACTATTTGATCCTGAGGAGAAAAGAAACTCACCATATAAATACCTCTCGAGAAAGAACAAGAAGATCATGTTAACGAAAACCACCTCGTTTTTTACACTGTTTGTTTTAGCTTATCTCTTTTTACCCAGTGGAAAAACCAACTATCTCCACTGTTATGGCACGTCACAATGTCTGGCAAGCTCCGATGACAATAACTCGGATTATTCAGACAACTTTACAACATTACCTCTTGATACATTTCTTGTAAATCTCGACGGTTCACAACATGTAAGCTACCTGGAAATAACCTTCGTGTTGTCTGTCTCTTCAGAAAGTTTGAAAAAGGAAATAGATGAAAAGCTACCCTTATTGAGAGACAGCATCATAAACTATCTCTCTACGCAGACTTATGATCTGGCCTTATCCCGTATGGGCAAAAAAATAATAAAGGAAAGAGTAAAACAACTCCTCAATTCATATTTAACTACAGGACACGTAAAAGAAGTTTTTATAACAAAGTTCCTTGTCCAATGATTCGAAGAGACTAGGATAATGATACTCGATTTTAGTGTGGCTCTCGGGGGCATCTTGTGAGCGGAAAATTCTTTCTGATCTTTTCGCAATATCTGGGGTTGTACGTGTGAGTCTATCAAAGTTTTTTGCCTTCATTGTCAGCCTATCAAGCCTTTTTTCGCTCCAATAACACTGATCCAAAATGGCACGGTCCAAAATGGAAGATTAAACCGCGCTACGAGAAAAACTATCTGTATTTTTAAGCTCTTAACCGTAAAACATGTTTGATTGAAGGGGTAAAAAGTAAGTTTTAGACGAGTGCGGCTTCCACTTCTGTGGTGCGGTAGATACGGACTACAAGTGCAAACACGCTTAGATAAACGTAACAGAAAGATGGCATGGATTTAGCTTAACACAGGTCCTAAAAAGCGTCCCCTTTGTCTAACTCTCGCATAAGATAAGTAAGTCAAGGCGTACTTCATGGTAAATCAGTTTTTAGCATTGCAAGAATGCTCCAAAAAGAGGATTGCAAGTAAACTGAAGCTCGGGATAGTCGTGAAACTTGAAACGGCTGGAGATTTATTAGGTTCACTGTGTTCAGAAGTTCACGATAGAAAAAATAGCATTATCAGGCGGTATGTTAGACAGATTTTGTCATTACATAGCGAAATTTGGGAATCAATATCGAGTATCACTAGCGAACTGGTACCATTAGTTCCTGATAACATTAATTTTCTGGAAAGAATAGAGTGGCTGAACCGGGTTTTGATCGAACCTAAAAATATCAACTTTTATCTTGTGAATGATTGCCAGGTCCTTGATCCTGAATCGGTTATTGCAAAAGTTTTTTTTAACATAGCATTTGAAGCACTGACAAATGTTTCAAAACATTCCCAAGCAAAGAAGGTTACGGTAGTTTTAGAAGAAACATTGGGCGAGTTTTCACTGGTGGTTGCAGATGATGGTGTCGGCTTCGACCCTGATGTATTGCAAAGCCTTAACAG
>JALSTM010000255.1 GCA_026983715.1 Desulfobacterales bacterium | reverse complement strand
AATGTCTACCGAGAGGCCCCCCTTTACTTTTGATACAATTGTTCCCTTGATGGTACCGTTTTCGTTGTAAATCCTGCTTATATCGTCCCAAACCTTTATTTTGGCCGCCTTCTCTTTGCTTAGGATGATAGTTCCATCTTCATCTTCGTGATGTTCAAGAAGCACTTCTATCTCATCACCAACTTCGGCCTGAACGACACCGTTTTCGTCCATGAATTCCTTGATCGGGATAGCACCCTCGGACTTGTAACCGATGTCGACCATTATATAATCGTCGGTAACCTGGATAATGGTTCCGCGAATCAATTCGCCTTCGGTTATCGGTTTAAAAGTTTTTTCATAGAGCTCCTCAAACGACTCTTCAAGCTCTATTTCCTCTTCGGCATCCTGCTGTCCGGATACTTCTTCAAGCGCTCCTTCCGGAGACGCTACCTCCGCCTCTTCGGCTACTTCTGGTTGTTCGCTTTGTTCTAACACACTCTCTTCTCTCGTTTTTTCATCCATTAGTTAATTACCCCCTAGACTAATTTGGCTCAAAGCCACCTATTGCTTAAGTTCGGCAATCTAGCAGAGCTACAAGAAAAAAACAATCCTTAAAATGTAAAAAAATCATCTTTAAGGCAAAATATCGCGCTTTTTGTTAAAAATTTCTCTAAGTCATCGAATATTTCGCCGCTGTCATGGCCCTCATATGAAACCTGAATCCGTGATCGTTCACCTGGGCCGCGGATGCAAGGAAGAGCCCGGCGGACTATAATACGCTCTGTCCGCAGGGCGATGACGCCGAAGATGCGGTGCTTGTGAACGATCACGGACTCAGGTGAAAGTCAATTTTATGTTGAGACGTTCATCCTTCGTTATGGCCGGTTCAATGTGCTCCAGACATGCTTGTCAGAATAGTTTCAACCACTTCATCTGCAGAGATGTTCGTGGTGTCTATTATCGTTGCGTCGGGAGCCGGTTTAAGAGGAGCAATCTCCCTGTTTTCATCCTGGTAATCGCGTTTTTTAATTGATTCGAGGGTTTCCTCGAAACTCACTTTAATACCCTTTTCTTCCAACTGCCGTACCCTTCTCTTTGCTCTCTCCTCAAGGGAAGTGACTAGGTAAAACTTGTAATCCGCTTCGGGAAAAACCACCGTTCCCATATCCCTGCCTTCAAATATGCAAGAACCATAAGATGCCAGAGTCCGTTGGCGGTAAGTTAAGAATTTCCGAACCTCTGGAATTTGTGCAATCCTTGATGCAAGGTCACCAACTTCCGGATTATATAATTCATCATTTAGAGGCACGCCATCGTGCATGACGATAAACGATGCCCCGGCCGTTAAAAAGCGGACATTCATGTTAGACAGTGCATTTATGATATTTTCTCTTTTTTCAATGTCGATGTTGTTTTTTTTACACCACCATGCAACCGCTCTGTACATGGCTCCGGTTTCGATGTACGGAATTCCGAGTCTCTCCGAAAGCTTCCTGGCCACGGTACTTTTACCTGATCCTGCTGGCCCGTCAATTGTTATAATCATTTCATATCCAGCACTTCTCTCAAGGCTTGTAAAAATCGCTTGTTCTCCTCGGGCGTGCCCACGTTTACCCTTATATAATTGGTTAAACCGTAAGCGTTCATGGCCCTGATTATAACACCTTTCTTCAACATGGCCTCGTATATATCTTTAGCATTTCTGTTCACCTTAATAAGGAAAAAGTTGGCATCGCTCCGGACATATTCCAGGCCCATTTTTTCTATTTCCAAATAAAGGAACTTTAACCCATTCCATACCGTTTTCCGGGTTTTATGCATGAAAGCGTCATCATCCAGTGCCGCCAGTGCCCCCGCCTGCGCTAGAGAATTTGCATTGAAGGGTTGCCTGACCCTGTTTATGTAATCAGCCAGGAGCGGATGCATGACCCCGTATCCAATACGAAGTCCCGCAAGCCCGTATGCTTTGGAAAAAGTCCGAAGCGTTACCACGAAAGGCCCTTCGCTATTTACGTAATCAAATCCCCTTACAACATCACCGTCCCGAACGAATTCTATATATGCTTCATCCAGGACCACGATTGTTGACGAAGAAAGCCTGCCGAAAAAATCTTCAAAGTCTCTTTTTCTTATAGTCGAACCGGTGGGATTGTTTGGATTATTCAAAAATATGATTTTCGTTGACCGCGAGCACTTCTCAATTACATCGTTTAAATCAAGGGCAAAGTTTTTCAAAGATACGGGAATTGGTTCACCACCAATTGCCTGAACCATTAACCGGTAAACTAGAAAACTGGGTTCCGTAACAATTACTTCGTCTTTTTCCGCGATAAAAGTCCTGATTAACAAGTCAATTATTTCGTTCGAACCGTTGCCAAGGACAATACCATCAAAAGGAATACCAAATTTACTACTTAGTTTCTGCCTCAGGTAGTATCCGCTTCCATCGGGATACCTGTGGAGCTTACCTAGTGCTTTTTTTATTGCTTCCACCGCCCTGGGGGATGGGCCAAGAGGATTTTCGTTTGAAGCAAGCTTAATAGAACCTTTTATTCCGTATTCCCTTTCAAGTTCTTCGATCGGTTTGCCGGGAGGATACGGAACAAGCCTTTTTATATTTTCGCTTACTAGCTCTTTCATTTTTTCTTTTTCCTTGTATATGTTCCTGGGTGTCGACAATTCAGAGTCTGCGTTTATGACGTCAGGAGGATTAACCTAATCGATTTCACCGAGAAATTCAACTACCAGATTTAGCATATGTATGTTACATTGAGTTGCACACATGGCATAGCAGGCTTAACCATGTGAATTTTAAAAATAGGCATCTATGTTGTGTTAAAGCTCGGCTTCGGGCTTTGCGAACGTAGTACCCGGTGACATTCGGAAAATGGCCAAGAAAAAGTCAGCGAAAAAAAGGCATAAAAAGAAACTTCCGACCAGGGCTCAAAAAACCAGCATAGCCAAATACGATCCCTTGCAGCTTTACCTCGCTGAAGTGCGCAAGTTTCCGCTCCTTTCCAGGGAAGAGGAAAGGGAACTGGCCATACGGTACAGGGAAAAAGGAGACCTTGAAGCTGCATACAAGCTGGTACTAGGGAACTTGCGTCTCGTGGTCAAGATCGCCATGGACTTCCAGCGCCACTGGGTGCAGAACCTCATGGACCTCATCCAAGAAGGCAACATAGGGTTGCTCCAGGCAGTAAAAAAGTTCGACCCCTTCAAAGGCTATAAATTCTCCTATTACGCTTCTTTCTGGATCAAGGCTTATATAATAAAGTTCATCATGGACAACTGGAAACTGGTTAAGATCGGAACAACCCAGGCCCAGCGAAAGCTCTTTTTTAACCTTGCCAAGGAGAAGGAAAAACTTGAGACCCTCGGGTTTAACCCTGAGCCGAAGCTCCTAAGTGAGCGTCTGAACGTAAAGGAATCAGAAGTCATAGAGATGGAACAGCGTCTTGGGAGCTGGGAAATGTCTCTGGATGCCCCCATCAGCAGCGACTCTGATACTGACGTGAAGTCTTTTTTGCCCGCCAAACAAGTCCCCGTGGATGAAATCATCGCAAAAGAAGAAGCCAAAAATATTCTCGAAAACAAACTGGATAAATTCAAGGAGACACTTAACGAAAGAGAGCGTACTATCCTGGAAAAAAGACTCCTTGCTGAAAAACCGATGACATTGCAGGAGATAGGAGAACAGTACGGGATCACCAGGGAACGGGTGAGGCAGTTGGAAAATCGACTGAAAAAGAAGCTAAAGAACTATCTTGAGAGTGAGATACAGGACATAGATAGTTTCCATGAGAGCTTCCTTCTCGATTAGTCTCTTTTTCGGGGATGGTGAAAAAACCTGGCTTTAAGGCGAAGAAAAATCTTGGATTATCGCGAAAGCGGGTATTCACTGATTGTTATGCTCCAAATACTAGGAGGCTGGATTAAAGCTTACCCCGCCTCGCAGGCGTTTCCTAAAAATTGCGTCAAACAAAAACCTAAGGCACCGAAGCCGCAACCAAATTTGAACCGCTAAGACGCCCCAGTTAAATGTTACAAGATTTAACGGGGCAAGCTTAGAGCGCAAAGGAATATTCTTTTTTCCTTGAGCAGGGTCCCAGTGGAATACTACGTTTCCTTTTGGTCCTGGTTAAACAATACAAGGTTTCACTGGATAAAAATTTCGCGTGGCAAGTGCAACTGCTCAAGGAAAGAAGCCTGCCCTTCAGGCATGCTGTTAGTACGGACAATCTGAGTTAGCGCCTGAAGCTTTGTGTTTTGTGTGCGCTTCCTAGGATATGCGTGTTATCCGTTGCCCTTGTTACCCTGAAAGGGTGCAAGGCATTGTGGGCGGCGTTAACCCGCCGGCCGCAATATTTTCCTTCTTCGCATTCTTCGCGCCTTAAGCGAAGCGGGCGGTTCATTTATGATGGACACTGGTAGTATAAGAATTATGACACAATAAAACGTTACATGTTTATAGGGAAGAATTCTAAAACAGAGTCATTGCGATCCCGCACCCACTTCCTGCAAATTGTAGGAGCAATGGCAAATAGTCGTATTTGAAGTAGGTGCGGGATCGCAATGACACAATGTTGTAAATGTTTCTAATAAAAAAGCTTCCTATGTACTTGACAGGAATACATGCTGGGTTTTTCATGCTTCATTTGCATGAAATTCTTTTGGACACGTAAGTATACAAACCTGAGCTACTTCGAGGACTTGCGTTCAAAAAGATGCAAGAACTCTTCGTATCCCTCCCGTTTTAAATCTTTTTTGGGAATGAAACGCAACGCCGCAGAATTAATACAATAGCGGAGCCCAGTAGGCGGAGGGCCGTCTTTAAAAACATGCCCCAGGTGGGAATCCGCGTGCTTGCTTCTCACTTCGGTTCTCACGGAAAAAAGGCTTCTATCTGTCTTCTCTACGATGTTTTCCGGCACAAGAGGGCGCGTGAAGCTGGGCCACCCCGTGCCAGAATCAAACTTGTCCGTAGAACTGAAAAGCGGTTCCCCAGATACGATATCCACGTATATTCCTTCTTCATGGTTATTCCAGTACTCGTTATTAAAGGGGGGTTCCGTACCATTTTCCTGGGTTACGTGATACTGTAAACTGGACAAACGCTTACGCAGTTCTTCTGTGCTTGGCTTTCGGAATTTTTTATACTGGCTTTTTTTATCTTCCTTGTGAAAATGCTTATCTTTCCACACTTTTTTCAGAAACTGTGGCCTTCCGGAATTTCTTGAATAAAAATGGTAACGGATGGGATTTTTTTTGTAATAATTCTGGTGGTATCCCTCGGCTTCATAAAAGTTAGTGAAAGGTCGAATTTCTGTCACGATTGGTTTTTTGAAAATACTTGCTTTCTCGAGTTCTTCTTTAGATTTTTCTGCAAGGAGACGTTCCTGTTCATCAGCGTAAAAAATGACACTTTTGTACTGGTTACCACGGTCTACAAACTGGCCTCCGGTGTCTGTGGGATCAATACTGCGCCAGAACACCTGGAGAAGTCCTTCATACGTTATTTGCTCAGGATCGTAGATTACCTTGATAGCTTCGACATGACCCGTCTTCCCAGATGATACCTCTTCATACGTGGGATGAGAGACATTACCTCCTGCGTAGCCTGAAATTACCTCAATAACCCCGGGTACCTTCTCGAATATGGCCTCCATGCACCAGAAGCACCCTCCGGCAAATACGGCTTCCTTAAAATTGCGCGAGTCTTTTTCCGCTTTTAGCTTTATTACGTCTTTCCCTTCCGTGTGTACCGCCTGGTAAAAACCAGCCAGAAGGATTCCTACACCTACCAAAACTAATAATATGTATTTCATCTTCTTTCCTTTCCGATTCCAGCCTTTTTTATTAAGAGAACATATTTTTATTACATTTTAAAGATATATTATTACCGTGATAGGTATTATTTTTCTATTCCTCACGCCCGTTCCTTTGGGTCGTTAGAGGCTCAGAGTTCGCCGAGAAAAACCTCATATGTTTTTAGAATGCTTTGCACAGCCATTAAATCCCCCTGCCCTCCTTTACAAAAAGGGGGCTGGGGGGATTTCCATGTGAAGAGACTTATTAATTTACCTAGTGCGAGATCTTTGCCTTTTTATGAGCTGGAAAGAAATCCTTACCCTTCATCCTTTAGTCCTATATTCTATATACCAAGTTTCAGCCATCCGGTCAGAAAAACTTCTTCCTAATTACTCTACCCTCTTTAAATTTCCACCTTAAAAGGTCTACAATATCAGCGTGCAGGAATTATCTTAAGTTCAGGGAATAGTTGAGAAAATAGGGAGGGTCAAAGTTTCATATCTCCGCCTAGAGGGGGATAGTCATTAGCTTTTTTCATCAGGAAAAGGCAAACACCTAAAACATCCTGTTCATTTTATTAATCCTGTCTAATTCTCGTCCGACATGACCTAAAGGATTTACAGGACATGTTTTTCCCTCTTACGCAAGTATCAAACCTACTTGCTTGCCTCAGTCCTTACCTGGCTTCGCACGTTATCCTTGCGCTTTGCCGTATTCGAGGCTAATATAAACTTATGGATACCAAAATCGTCAATCCACACGATAGGTTTTTCAAGGCCGTTCTTTCAAAGGAGGAGCACGCAAGGGAGTTCCTTAAACTGTATCTACCAAAAGATATCGCACGATGGCTTAATTTAGATACCCTTTTCGTGGTAAAAGACACC
>JALSTM010000254.1 GCA_026983715.1 Desulfobacterales bacterium | reverse complement strand
GAATACCTTCTTCATCATCTACTAGTAGAAGTTTCTTTTCCATTACAACCTTTCAGGAATTGGAAACGTTATTACAAAAGTTGTCCCCTCACCCTTTTTCGTGTGTACCTCAATTGTTCCATTATAATCCTTTACAATCCCATAACTGATCGACAGCCCAAGACCTGTTCCCTTGCCCACCTTTTTCGTGGTAAAAAACGGTTCAAAAATCCTGTCACGAACAGACGATGATATACCGATCCCCGTATCGGCTATCTCAATAACAACATTATTCCCACTGGCGTATGTCCTTATATGAATTCTACGCTCACACTTCCTGTTCTCAATACTGCCACACTTCTCCTCGATGGCATCCCTCGCGTTGATCAACAAGTTGACGAACACCTGTTCCAGTCTATTTAAGTCGGCAAGAATCAGAGGGAGGTTTTCATCAAGTTCTTCCACCACTTCAATCCCCCTAACTTTTAACTGTTGATTGAAAAAGTCAAGGGCATTTCTTAGAGCTTCATTTACCTGCGTCGGTTTAGTCTTGACTTCCGCTTTTCTTCCGAATTCTCGCATGTGGTTTATAATTCGCGTTGCGCGATCTACCTGGCTATCGATCTCAGAAGCGATTGTCCTAAGAATGCTTTCATCGATTTTCTCTTTCTTGCTAGTTTTCTTCTTAAGGAAACTACTTGCTGTTTTTATAACCGTAAGCGGCTGGTTCAACTCATGCGCAACTCCCGTGGCCATTTCACCAAGGGTCGCCATCTTACTTGCCTGGATCAACTGTTGCTCTGCCTCCAGTCTTTCTGTTATATCACTGGTGGTAACAAGGAGGACATTATTCCCCTCGTATTCTGACTGGGAAGTACGAATGTTAACGTAAATAATCTCCCCGTCTTTCCTGAATTGTCGCCTCTGGTTTAATACATTTGAATCCCTTAGTTCAGAGGCAAGATGTTCCCTTTCATTTTCATCACAAAGATTAAGGAAAGAGGTCATAAGAAGTTCATCTTTGCTATAACCATAAGTCTGAACAACGCTGTTATTGCAGTCAAGAATGTTAAGGGTCTCCTTGTCAAGAACGAAAACAGGATTAGGAATCGTACTGAAAAAGTTACGATACTTTTTCTCCGATTTTCTTATTTCGGCTTCTAGATGCTTCATTTGCGTTACGTCAATGCACATCTCCATTGCGGCAACAATCTCGCCACTCTCGTCCTTTATCGGAGCAGTCCGAACAAGCCAGTAAGATGTCGTTCCGTTTTTCTTCACCCCCACTTCTTCACTGAAATGAGGTTTCCCATCTTTGAAAGTTTTAACTACAGGGCACCTTTCGCATCGAGTTGTTCTCCCTTTATATGCCGTGTAGCAAAAATCTCCTTCCTTGGCTTCAAACTGTTGAGCAAATTCATGATTGAACCGCACAAGCCTGAAATTTTTATCCTGAACGGTGATATAACAAGGGGCATATTGGAAGAGATTGTTATACTCTTCTTTGATTCTTGAGAGTTCTTTCCTTTCTGCTTCAAGTCTTTTCAGCAAAGCCTGAATTATGTCTTTGAGCACTTGCTCCCTGTCTTTCCCAGGCATACCAATAGTATCAAGCAGACTTTCACCCAGGGTAGTGCAAACATCCTGATATACTTGCTCAAGCAATGAGTTCTCGCTGTCCATGAGATCGATACGTACCCCGTTGTATAGATTGAATAATATCCACACCTGCCTTATTTATGCGAAAACCTGGTACTAGATTAAATTAGATACAAGTAGAACCAAAACCTTTCGTAATTGCAACTTCTAAAACATTATATATAGTCTGGCCATTCTTATTACTCATCCCTAATCTTCTTCGGGAATCATTTCAGGTGGTATTTCCATAAGCTCAGTAATTGCTTCTTTGAAATGAATTGCTTTAATTCCAAGATCATACTCCTTGGAAAGATCCCGGATCTGGTCAATACAATTATGGCAGGGAACAAAAACGATCTTTGCCCCTGTCTCACGAATCTGCTCCGCTTTAATTTTACCACACTTCAGCCGGTATTTACGCATTTCTCCGCCCATGGGCATTGCACCACCGCCTCCCCCACAACAGAAGTTGTAGTTTCCCTGATACTTCATGGGTCTAAAGTCTTCAGATAGAAACTCGGCCAGGCGTCTGTTTTTGTCGGCCAATCCACCGCTTCTTACAACATTGCAGGGGTCCTGAACCGTTGTGGGTTCTTTGATCTTTTCTCTCAGCCTTATTCTGCCGTCTCGAATATAATCATGAAAAAGCTCAACGGAGTGAATCACTTCCTGTTTAGGCGTGTATCCCAACCACGTTGGCGCTTCGAACCGAAGCGCTCTATATGCATGGCCTCATTCGGTGATTGCTATCTGCTTGACTTGTAGTTCTTCAGCACGCTTGAAGGTATTTTGTACGATGTACTTTGCAGTCTTTATATCACCGCAAAACATGGCAAGGTTCGTGTCATCCCAACCTTCTTTTCTCGGAACAGTCCAATCTTCTCCTGCTACGTGGAAAATCTTGGCAACTTCCATTATGTCTTGCGGATAAAACATCGGTTCCCTTGCATTAACGGTATACATTATCTTGGCCCCCTTCTTGTCTATCGGTATTTTAAGGCCGACGAGCTCTTCCGCCATCTCTTCTTCGCACCACTCAATGGTGTCAACCCAGTCTTCCTCGGTTACAGCCATCTGATTGCCAAACTTTTTGTAATTTTCAATTGCCCGAACGAGACCATCGGGTGCAAGTCCTTGGGAGAAAAGAAGTGATCTAAGAAGAGAAATCATGAGAGCAATATCAATCCCGAAGGGACAGTAAAGCGTACACCTACGGCACATATTGCACTCGTGATACACTGTGTGGTATACTTTTTCCAAATATTCCTTGTCGACCTTGCCCTTCTTTTTAATAAGATCCACAAGAAATCGCACCTTGTATGATGGAATCATTTTTGGGTCATTACCGTTAGCAATGTAGTAATGGCACGTGTCGGCACATATACCGCAATGCGAACAAATTTTTAGCCATGTTCTGAACCTGGCACCAATTCTTGGCTTCAAGAAACCGATTATCTCTTGAGGATTAACTTCATCTGGCATAATCTTACTCCTTAATTCATTTACTGTCTTTTATCTAAACAGAATAGCCTCTCCTTCCGAATTCTACGGCGGTTGCACCTCTGGAAAAGAAAAATAGGATAAAATGAGAAAGTTTGGTGAAGGGGATTAATATTAACATTAATTCACCGCAAAGCATGTGAATTAGCTCCATATTTTCTCCAAAGAATGATACGTTCTCGAGAGTGCCATGGCTAAGAAAATAGCCTGTCAAAAAGGGTAATGCAGTTACCACTAGCAGTAGGTAGTCTGAAAAAGTGGAGATGAGGCGAATATCTTTTGAAAAAATTCTGCGAAGAAGAAAAAAGACTGCAATGGCTAAGAATGTTAAGGTCATATAATCTGCCCATTCGTCGGGGATGGCTGTCCAAGTCCATCCAAACCTGGAATCCTCCCACAGGCTTATATGACCCACGTACCATATTGGAACAACGATGAGGCATATATGAAAAATATAGCCGAGAATGGTAAAAACAGGATTTTTCTTAACGCTGCGGTTGATTGGCAGAATCCAACGAACAAGACCCAGAAAAACGTATTTTAAGCTGAAGTGTTCGTGGGTAACTTTATCCATTTTGCGGGAAGCCATTATGTAAAGTCCAGCTCTGAAGAGACTCCCAATGATGAAGGTCAGAAAGGAAATCCACAAAAGCGGTCCGGTAGCTAAATCGTATAGGAACGTGTACAAATCCATGGTGCCTTGATCCTCCTTTCGTAGAGACACCTACAAGAGTGCTCTTTAAAAGCATTTATGTCCGCAAGAAATCGCCGGGTAAAAGCGTTGGCCTTATATGTATATAATTCCTTATATACATAATTATGTTCAAGGTCAACAGCAAAGTTGGCACCGCTAGAGGTTGGCATGCTTATTGTTGTTATGTGTCACATGCCAGGAAAAAGTGGACTGAAGGAAGCTCTGATAAATTCAGAGTTCTATAGCTAGCAATCAATTAAAGAAATAGGACGAGCACAGTTCAAAATCGCCATTTAGGCCAGAGTGAAGCGTAGAGCCGGAATCTAACACTCTCTGACTAGATAAGCGGGGCTGGCATGGCGTAGAAGATACCCTCTGGCTATTTGAGGAATTAATCAGAGTTTCTTTAAGGCTAAAGGGAGGTAAAAAAGAAAAGCGACGACAACCTTTTAAGCGTTGTCAAGTTAGAGGGAGGTTTGTAAGATTTTTTGTGTGTTCTTATGAAAAAACAAAAGGAGGCCCCATCAGGGCCTCTTTTGTCTTCATCTGTTGACTACTATTAATTAAAACATCTCATCCAGATCAATACCAAACTTTTTCCATTGGGCTTCAGCTTCTTCCTCGGCTTTCTTTATTTCTTCTTCTGACCAAGGCTCTATAATCAGAGCATCAGCTACCAGTTCCCAAATGTATTTAACTTCGTAATCATGGTCATCGTAGTACTTGGGCAATCTCTTCATTAGTTGGTCATGGCAGTTTGAACACCCTACCACCACTACGTCAGCCCCGGTTTCCTTAATAGACCTGTGTTTCATCCTACCGTGGTATGCCGATTCATCCTCATAAGGCATTGGCCACATGCCGCCGCCCGCTCCACAGCAGTATGAATTGGCTCTATTAGGTTCCATCTCTACAAAGTTGTCAACGCATTGCTGAATTATCCAGCGGGGTTCCTCGTAGAATCCTTTACCGAAGTGGCGTTCGAGTTCACGCCCGTGTTTACATGAATCATGCCATGTGAACGTTTTTCCTGCGTGCACGCTCTTGTCAAGCTTGATTCGACCTTCTTTTATTATTTCTACGAGATATTCGTACAAGTAAATGAAATTAACCCTATTTTCAGGGTTATCTAGGGCACATGTTTCCATGCCTACTCTGCACCCGTAGGAACCCCCACCGCAGTCGGGCATTATCATTCTTTTAATGTTGAGCCTTTTCATGTGTTCAATTTTGCGCTGCGCAAAGATTTTTGTAGCCTCGTAGTTGCCAGTGAAAAGACCCCAGTCAACAGATTCCCAATTTTCCGATGGGACGGTCCAATTTTCTCTGGCGGCATAAAAAATCTTCCACCACCATTTCATGTCATCGTTGTCTGCAAAGACTTCTTTAGAGTTCGGGAAGAACAAAATGTCTGCGTTTTCTTTGTCAACGGGGACGTAAAAGCCGGGGCATTCTTCTTCTGCAAGTTCGTTTCCAAGGTCAGCCAGCAAAAAGAGGTAATCCTGCTTTGGGATAGCCATATTATTTCCGGTCTTGATGCAGTTTTCAACGCCTTTATGCAGAATTCCTGGGACCTGGTCCCTTGGTCGTAGATGCTTCATGTGGAGCATAATGTAAGGGATATCGATTGCCATGGGGCAGCCGTAGGCACATCTTCCGCACCCGGTACAGATCCACGGAAACTTGGAATATACTACCTCGTCAGTCATTCCGTAAACCAGCATGCGCAGGGTCTTCCGGGTATCCCAACCTTCCATTCCCGGTGTTCCGGTTATGGGGCAACCACTTGAGCATGTGCCACATGTCATGCAGGCAGCGAGGTTGAACTTTTGGAGATGTTCCTTGACATATTCAGGCTGTTTTTTGGGGCTGACAATTTCCGCCATAATATCCTCCGTTACTCGAATAAAACTACGATTGAAAATGCTTTTGTTTTAGAGAAAATAACCTTTTCTCTGACGTAGTGCAAACCTTTGATACGTCTATGTGTTCTTTTCCTCTGCGAACTCACCACTATATCCATACAATTCTTGTAACACTAATCACATAACCAGGCAAGTATAGGTTTACGCGTTGTTACCTGTCAAGCCTAAAGTGCTGAAATGTGTGGTCATATAGGTAGTACGTAAACGCTTGAAAAAATCAGGGGAAACAAATCGTAGTTCTGAGCAAATGAAAGGGTACGTATCGAGTCTTAATGAGGGTTATAAAAATGTCACTTGTAGTCCAAAAAGTAATCGACCCTGCTTAAGGAACACCTCACTTTTCTACCAATACAAAAATTATTTAGGTGCAATTAAAATTGAAAAGCTGAGATATGATGAAAGTTATTCATTGTAAAAACTTTTTTCCCGTAAAATAAGCTTAACTTTTCTGAGGATCGATTATTCACCCGGGTTAGTCTTGACTACAGGTTCAAGGCTGGCAAATATAACCCCTCTCTGAAGTCACACCAAAAACATCTTCATGAAAATGTGCAAAGCAAAACTACACTTTGCCAGCTTTGAGTACCCCATTAAGCAAAGCTTCATGGGTGATCCTAGTTTTATCGCTGTCGCACTGTGGCTGTTATTCCTACCCAAGAATGATCTCCAGCATCTCCCCAGCTACCTCTCCAGAGAAAAGCCTCCGAGTTATTTTTTCTGTTGGAGGTAAAGGCGATCTCCTTTTCCTTTTAACGTTTTTCATCAGAGAGGATAAACTATGACCTCCTTTTTTTTCAAATAATCCAATTTTACAGAAAAAATGTTACAGTGTTTAGAATACTTCCCTATAAACATGTAGCGTTTTAGCGTGTCATAATTCTTATGCTACCAGTGTCCGTCACAAATGAACCGCCCGCTTCGCTTAAGGCGCGAAGAACGCGAAGAAGGAAAATATTGC